>JBKKBS010000166.1:0-6025 GCA_046713815.1 Tepidiformaceae bacterium | reverse complement strand
TGTAGTAGTTCGGCGCGATCCGTCCCAGTGCGCCGATCGCCCCCTTGCGCCCTTTCCAGAGGAGTTCGCGTTCCTTCGCCTCGCGCGCCATCCGAACTTCCAGTGCGCCATGCTCGAGGCACGCCGCCCGGGCGGCTGCCACCTGCCCCTCCACAACCTCCGGGATGCCGTCGAGCTCCACGAGGAGCACGGCGCCCGCATCGGGCGGATAACCGCACTGGAGCCCCGCCTCCGCCGCCTGGAGGGTGACGCGGTCGATCATCTCCATCGCTGCCGGGACCATTCCGGCGGAGATGATGGACGACACGGTCGCGCTCGCCTCCTCAATCCCATCGAAGATCGCCAACAGCGTGACGATGGTGTCCGGCACGGGCAACAGGCGCACAACGATCTTCGTCGCGATGCCGAGAGTACCCTCGCTGCCGATGAAGGCGCCCCGCAGGTCGTACCCCACGCCGTCCGCGGCGCGACCGCCCAGCCACACCACATCACCGTCCGCCGTCACGACCTCGAGGCCGAGGACGTGATTTGTCGTCACGCCCAGCGCGAGGCAGTGTGGGCCGCCCGCGTTTTCGGCGATATTTCCGCCGATCGTGCAGGCTTTCTGGCTGCTGGGGTCCGGGGCGTAGAAGAGGCCGTGCTCCGCCGCCGCTTCCGAAAGCTGGATGTTCGGCAAGCCCGGTTCCACGACCGCCAGCCGGTTCACCGGGTCGATTTCAAGGATGCGGCGCATGCGTGCCGTGCCGACGATAACGCCGCGCCGTGCCGCCACCGCGCCGCCGCTCAGGCCCGTCCCCGCGCCCCGCGGCGTGACCGTGACGCCGAGGTCGCGGCAGGCACGTACCACTCCCGCCACCTCCTCGTTCGTGCCGGGGAAGACGACGGCATAAGGTTGTCCCTTTTCTATTGTGCCATCGAACTCGTAGACGATCAGATCCTCGGGCCGCCAGACGACATGTTCGGTCCCGACCAGGCGCCTGAGCTTGGCGAGCAGTTCACGGCGCGTTGTCACCGGCGACCTCCATTTGGCAGCCCTTGCACAATCCAAAGATGGCGAAGTGGTGAAGGTCTGGCGCGAAGCCGAAGTCCTGTTTGACTTTTCCCGCGAGGTCGTCCAGGTAGGAACTGCTCAGTTCGTAAACGTAGCCGCAGCTCGAGCATATGAGGTGGTGGTGGGTCTGTTCGGGACGCCACTCGAACACCACGTCTCCCCCGCCCATGTCTGTGGACGTCGCGAGGCGCATGCGCTTGAGCACATCGAGCGTCCGGTACACCGTGCTCGCATCGACGAACGGGTAGACCACATGCAGCTGGTCGAGGATCTGGGTGGCGCTGACGTGCCCCTCGGCATGGCGCAATGCACGCACGATCATCAGCCGCTGGGGTGTCATCTTGTGCCCGGCCTGCCGCAGAAGGTCCATGGTGTCGTCTTCGCACGTCACGATCTCAGTCTACACGCGCCGCAAAATAGAGCCCGAAGCGTAAGCGAGGCGTGCGACGCTAATCCTCCCGGGCTGGCTCTTCGGATTCAGCGTCCGCCGCGAGACCGTCGACCGGGAACCGGCGAAAGGCGTGCATGTCGAAGTCCATCCCGTACACGCGCTTGAGATCCGCGATGGCCGCCAGCGCCCGCTTGCCGTGCGGACTCGCAGCCATCTCTCCCTCCTCGCCTTCCACGGGCTCGAAGGAGTGGAGCACGATCTTCTCGAGGAGCTGGCCGAGCGTGACGCCTTCGAACTCGGCCAGTCCCTTGAGGACCTTTACCATCCGTGCTTCCATGCGCACACCCAACTGCACACGATCAACTGGCACCTCTGTTAATGCTGCCATCAAACGACTCCTCGATGTTATCAATGTCCCTGGGGACATTGATAACATACTAGCAGCACCGGGCCGGGTCAAGGCCCGAATCTTCCGCTCAAAGGCTACGACGCGACATGTCCTCGCGGAAGATGGCGTTCAGGTTGGCTGGAGGGCGCCCGGGCGGGAAGCCACTGAAGCTGCCCTCGGCGAGTTGCGCCGCCGCCTGCACCACTCCCGTCCACGCGGCCATTGCGAGCGCGCCGCCGATGCTGATGCGCCGCACGCCCATAGCTGCGTAGTCGGCCACGGTGAACTCTGCGCCACCACCGACGAGCACGTTCACCGGCTTTGGCGCGACAGCCGCCACGACCGCTTCGATCTGCTCGCGCGTGCGGATCCCAGGCGCGTAGAGGCAGTCCGCCCCCGCCTCGGAGTACGCCTTTAACCGCGTAATCGCGTCGTCGAGGTCAGGCGCTCCCGCGAAGAAGTTCTCGGCGCGCCCGACCAGGAGAACATCACCCCCGGCGGCGTCGATCGCCTTGCGGGCGGCTCTGATTCGCTCTACCGCTACGTCGATAGGAAAGAGCGGCTCCTCGCGGTTGCCGGTCGAATCCTCGATCGAAAGACCGGCCACACCGGTTTCCACACAGAGCCGCACACTCTCGCCCACGCCCGCCGCATCCGTCGCGAATCCATTTTCGAAGTCCGCGTTCACGGGTATGTCAGAGGCCCCCACGATCATCCGCAGATGCTCCAGTGCCATGTCACGCGTGATCGCGTTATCCGGGCGCGCCTGCGACCAGGCGAAGCCCGCGCTTGTGGTAGCCAGCGCCTTGAAGCCGAGGCTCTGAAGGTAGCGGGTGCTGCCGATGTCCCACGGGTTCGGGATGACGAAAGTCCCGCTCTCGTGCAGCTTCCGGAATTCCGCTCGCATTTCGCTCGTCGTTGGCATGGATCACCTCGGCCTTTGATAATCCCAGCCTACTGCCGCGCGCTGATGCCACGCAGATCCAGCAACGGCCCGCCTACGGTGCCAATTGGAAATTGGAAATGGCAAATTGGAAATTCGAACTCGCCTACCAGATCCCCAGCGTCATGCGCACGTCTTCGCTGGCCATCGTGCGCGGGTCCCAGGGCGGGTTCCAGACGATCTGCACGTCGACATCGTCGACGCCGGGCACTTCCTTGAGCTTGGCGTACGCCTCGCCGCGAATCACGGGCCCCAGGGGGCAGCCGGGACTCGTTAGAGTCATCGTCACGAACACCGTGCCGTTTTCGAAGGTAATGTCGTATACCAGCCCGAGCTCGACGATGCTCATGTTGATCTCGGGATCCATCACCTCCGCGAGCTTTTCGCGCAGGTACTCGACGCTCGGGGTTTCCGTCAGCGTTGCTTCGGTCATAGTCTTGCCTCCTGATTTGCGTGGTTGTCGCCCGAATCGTGAATTGTGAATTGTGAATCGTGAATTGGAATGCCTTTTTCCAGGACGTTCCAACTCAGCATCGCGCATTTCACCCGCACGGGCAGTTTCGCAACGCCCTGGAGCGCCGCCAGGTCGCCGACTTCCCGCTCGTCTGGCTCCTGACCCTCTACCAGCATAGCGCGCACCAGCCCAAGCACGCGCGCTGCCTCCTGTAGATCCTTCCCCTTGAGCCGCTCGGTCATCATCGATGCGCTCGCCTGGCTGATGGAGCACCCCTGTCCGCGGAATGCCAACTCCTGGAGCGTGTCGCCCACCAGCTTCACATCGAGTTCGATCGCATCGCCGCAGACCGGGTTCAGCCCTTCCAGCCGGTGCGTCGCATCCGCGACGGCGCCGTGGTTGCGCGGCCGCCGGAAGTGGTCGATCAGCAGCTCCCGGTACAACTCGTCGAACGCGGGCTCCTGCATGGTCACGTACACGGCCTCGGAATGAGGCGCGGCCGTCTCTGGCCGCTGGAGCCGTCGCAGATGATTCGTAACGTACGCTCGGCTCCCCCTCTCCACCGCTGTGGAGAGGGGGCTGGGGGGTGAGGGGTCACTTGAACACCTCGATCGTCCGTTCCACGCCCTCCACCAGCGCATCCACCTCGGCCTCGGTGTTGTACAGGCCGAAACTCGCGCGGTTCGTGGCCGGCACGCCCAGGCGCCGCATGAGCAACTGCGCGCAGTGGTGCCCCGCGCGGATGGCGATGCCATGGCCGTCGAGCACCGTGCTCACGTCGTGGGGATGGATCCCCGGGACCGTGAAACTGACGGCGCCGCCGCGATCCTCGACCCGGTGCGGGCCGTGGATCTGCACGCCCTCGATACTCAACAGCGATTCCATCGCGTAGCCCGTCAGGCGCTCTTCGTGAACTCGCACGTTGGGCATACCCAGGTCGCCCAGGTAGTCGAGCGCTGCGCCGAACGCGATCACGTCGGCGATGTTGGGTGTGCCAGCTTCGAACTTGTGCGGCACATCCGCCCACGTCGATCCTTCTTGCTTCACGACCGAGATCATTTCGCCGCCGCCGAGGAACGGCTCCATCGCCTCAAGCTCGCCCCCGCGCGCCCACAGCACGCCGACGCCCGTCGGGCCGTAGGTTTTGTGCGACGAGTAAGCGAAGAAGTCACAGCCGAGCGCGGTCACGTCGACTACCATCTGGGGCGCACTCTGGGCGCCGTCGACAAGCACCTTCGCGCCCACCGCGTGCGCCATCTCGACGACATCGGCGACCGGGTTGATGCAGCCGAGGACGTTCGACATGTGCGCGAGGCTCACCATTTTCGTCGGCGGCCCAATCAGCTCGCGCATCGAAGCCATGTCCAGGTAACCATCGTCCGTAATCTCGGCGAAGCGAAGGACGGCGCCCGTCTTCCGCGCGAGGAGCTGCCAGGGGACGATATTCGAGTGGTGCTCCATGACCGTGAGGACGACCTCGTCCCCCTCACGCAGGTTCGCCTCGCCCCACGCCCGCGCCACAAGGTTGATACCCTCGGTCGTGTTGCGCGTGAAGACGATGTCCTGGGCGTTCGAGGCGCCGATTTGCCGCGCAGCCTTCGCGCGCACGCCTTCGTACTGCTCCGTTGCCCGCACGGCGAGTGTGTGGATGCCGCGATGGATGTTGGCGTTGGATGTCTCGTAGTAGCGCACGAGCGCGTCGATCACTTGCCGCGGCTTCTGCGTCGTGGCCGCGTTGTCGAGATAGACGAGTGGCCGCCCGTTGATCTCCTGGCGCAGGATGGGGAAATCCTCCCGCACGCGCTCCACGTCGTACATCAGGCCACCTCGACTTCCACCTGCCCGGCGTCGTTCACGCGGGTGGGGTACGTCTTTACGGCGCGCACGGCCGGCAGGGCCTTCACTTTGCCGGAAGTGACGTCGAAGCGCGCGCCGTGGCGTGGGCACTCAATCTCACACCCGAATAGCTCGCCCTGGTCCAACGGCGCACCATCGTGCGTGCACGCGTCCGCGATGGTGTAGAACCCCTCGCCTGTATTGCAGACCGCCAGCCTCAGCCCCTCGGCCTCCACCACCGCAACCGTTCCCGGGGCCACATCCGAGGCCGAGATCACCGCAACCCAGGCCGAGGCGGCACCCCCGGCGCTCCGCGTCTCTGTGTCTCCGTGGTTCAAAACAAATCTCCGCGTCTCCGCGCCTCCGCGGTGAATTAGATCGCCAGCTTCGCGTCGAGCGCTGCCGCCAGCTCTTCGCGCAACGCCTCGTCCGGCAGGCGGTCGAGCACCTGGCCCAGGAACGCATGTACGAGCATGTCCTCGGCATCCGCGTGGGCGATGCCACGCGACTCAAGGTAGAAGAGCTGCTCCTCGTCCACGGGCCCTGCCGTCGCGCCGTGTGCCGCGCGGATGATGTTGTTCGTCAGGATCTCGAGCACGGGGTCGCTATCGGCCTTCGCCAGGGGGCTGAGCAGCAGGTTCCGGTCCACCTGGTTGGCGTCGGCGTTTACGGCGCCCAGTCCGATCCGCGTCAGCCCGTAGAACACCGACCGCGACTCGCCGTTAAGCGCTGCCTTGAAGAGCAGGTCACTGCGCGTGTCAGGGCCGATGTGATCCTGGAGGGTGAAGAAGTCGATGTGTTGTTTTTGTTCGCCCACGATCAGGCCGAAGAGCTCGCTCGACGATCCACGCCCTTCGAGCGAGGACGTGATGTGACTCTTTACCACTTGCCCCCCGGGGGCCAGGCTGAGGCTGATGACGGCCGAGTCGCGGTCAGTGATCGTCCGCTGCTCGGAGAAGACC
>JBKKBS010000165.1:0-2978 GCA_046713815.1 Tepidiformaceae bacterium | reverse complement strand
CATACCACCGGAGCAAGCTCTTTGACCACGGCACAAGTACAGCAGCGCGATGTCCTCACACAAATGGACGCGGAGGCGGGCGCGGCGCGCTTTTCGAACACCGCCTACGAACTCGACCTCGACCTCGTCGCTAAAGCCGTGACCTATCGCGGCGGCGTCACCATCACCTTCGACCTGACCGGATCGGGCGACCTCTTTCTCGACCACCGCGGCAAGACCATCCACTATCTCGAAGTCAACGGGAGTCAGGTCGAGCCCGACTGGACCGGCTACCGCCTGACCCTCCCCGCGAGCGCCCTCCAGGCGCATAACACGGTGCGCATCGAGTACGAGAACGACTACGACCACCAGGGCGACGGCTTCCACCAGTTCATCGACCCCGAGGACGGGGTCGAGTACCTCTATTCGAACTTCGAACCGTACGAGGCGCACCGCCTTTTCCCCTGCTTCGACCAGCCCGACATCAAGGCGACCTATGCGCTCACGGTGACGGGCCCGGCCGATTGGGAGTTGATCGCGAACTACCCGGAGACCGGGCGCGAGGATCTGCCCGACGGCCGCGCAAAGCGGACTTTCGCCACAACGAAGCCGTTCTCGACGTACCTCTTCGCGCTGGTCGCGGGCCCGTACCACGCCTTCCGCGAGGAGCACAAGGGAGTGCCCATCGGCCTCTTCTGCCGCAAGTCGATGGCCCGGTACCTGGACACGGCCGAGCTCTTCACGATGACACGCCAGGGGCTCGACTGGTATGGCGAGTTCTTCGACTTCCCCTACCCCTTTGGCAAGTACGACCAGGTGTTCGTGCCGGAGTTCAACGCCGGCGCAATGGAGAACGTCGGCCTGGTCACGCACAACGAATACATGGTCTACCGCGACCCGCCGACGGAGACGCAGCGCCGCCGCCGCGCCGAGACCGTGCTCCACGAGATGGCACACATGTGGTTCGGCGACCTCGTGACGATGAAATGGTGGAACGACCTCTGGCTGAACGAGTCGTTCGCAACCTACATGTCCTACCTCTGCATGGACAGCGCCACGCGCTTCGAGCTGGGCTGGCAGGACTTCACGGCGAGCATCAAGAACTGGGCCTACCGCCAGGACCAACTCGTCACCACGCACCCAATCGCCGGGCAGGTGGCGGACACCGACGAGACGTTCCTCAACTTCGACGGCATCACCTACGGTAAGGGCGCGAGCGTGCTCAAGCAGCTCGTCGCGACCATCGGACTTGAGGGCTTCCGCGACGGCATGCGCAAATACATGGCGACCTACCAGTACGGGAACGCCACGCTCGCGCAGTTCATGGGCGCGCTCGAACAGGGCAGCGGCCGCGACCTGAAGGAGTGGTCGCGGCTCTGGCTGGAGACATCGTCGCTGAACACGCTGGCGGCAACGTGGGAGGCGGACGGCGATCGAATCACACGCGTCGCGGTCACGCAGACGGCCCCGGCGGACTACCCGACGCTGCGCCCGCACCGCATCGACCTCGGACTCGTGCGCTAAAACAACGGCGCATTCGAAGTGGACGTGCTGCCGGTCGAGGTGGACGGCGCCGAGACGGACGTGCCAGAGGCTCAAGGCAAACCCAGGCCGGACCTCGTCTTCCCCAACTACAACGACCTTGCCTACACGAAAATCGCGCTCGACGAGGAGTCGGTGCAGTTCGTGCGCGACAACATCGACCGCGTCCAGGACCCGCTCTTGCGGCAGCTCCTCTGGTCGTCAGTGTGGAGCATGGTGCGCGACCAGCAGCTCAAATCCACCGCGTTCCTGGAACTTGTCCGGGAAAAGATCGCGCTCGAACAGAACACGGAGCTCGTAGAGGCCGTACTGGGCTACGCCACCGCCGCACTCGGGCGCTACGTGCCCGAGGCTCGGCGCGAAGCGGAGGCGCACACGTTCTTCGAGGCGGCGATGGTGTCGCTGAAAGCGGCGCCAGAGGGCGACGCACAGATCATCTGGGCGCGCGCCCTCATCGGCAGCGCCATCAACAGGGACGACATCCTGCTCACGGGCCGGCTGGCGGACGGCGAGGAGTCGGTGCCGGGGCTGACGATCGACCAGGACATGCGCTGGGGGATCGCGGCGCGCTTCGTGGGCTTCGGCCTGCCGGGCGCGGACGAGCGCGTGGCGGCGGAACTCGCGCGCGACCCGAGTGACCGTGGTCAGCGAGCGAAGCTACGCTGCGAGATCAGCGTCCCAGACGCGGCCGTAAAGCAGGGGGCCTGGGAGAAGTTCCACACGGAAGAGGGCTTCGGGTCGCTCTACCTGACGAACGCCGCGATGGGCGGCTTCAACTGGAACAACCAGCGCGAGCTGCTCAAGCCCTACGTGGACCGCTTCTTCGAAGGCGTAGCCGCCGTCTTTAAGGAGCGCGACAAGGAGTTCGCGACCGGCTACTTCGCGAGCCTCTACCCGTCGTACCGGGTCGAACGTGGGACGCTCGACCGCTCGGAACACCTCCTTGCGGAGGTTCCCGATGACGTGCTCCTGACGCGCACGCTCCGCGAAGCGATCGACGAACTGTCCCGCGCGCTGAAGTGCCGGGATTACGCGGCGGGATAACTGCCAAGAAAACCACGTCCTTCCGTGGCGGAGTGGGCGGATCGGCTGCTTGAAAGGGGACGGGACTACTTAATCCGGCTCCGCCAGTATTCGGGCTCTCGATGGTCGTGTGCCACGGCTACGATGACGATGTAGCCTTCGTGGATGTGGTACACGATCGCGTACGGTACATCGAGAAGTTCCGCCGCACGAAACTCGTCATCGAGGGGGCGTCCAGAACGGGGAAATCGTTCCAGCCGTTTCCGCGCACGCTTGTAGCTCGCTGAGAAGACGCGTTCGGCCGCCAGATTCCGCGTGCGATACCACTTCCGAGCGTCGCGGCCCTCTTGAATGGCTTCCTTGGTAGTCCGAATTCTCACTCGTCGTCGAGCGGACCGAACATGAGGGCGTCGGCTTCCTCTTCGTCATAGAGG
>JBKKBS010000164.1:0-5882 GCA_046713815.1 Tepidiformaceae bacterium | reverse complement strand
CATGTTGAAGCGGATGTCTTTGCTGCGGGCCGCCGTGTACATCTTGACCGGCACGGTCACGAGTCCAAAGCTGACGGCCCCCGACCAGGGTGGGCGTGGCATGGGGTTATTGTCGATTGCCGATTGCCGATTGTCGATTGCGGCGGCATCGCAGCGGGGGATCTCCGGACTACCGTCCGGAGTACCGAAGCATCACACGCCACGCGCACCATCATCGGATAGGCGCCGCACGATGCCATCAGCACACCCGCCGGCAGGCGGGAGCTCGGGCTCGACGAGGAAGGGAATCCCGGGACAGACTTCGATGCCGAGCTCAAATCGACAATCGACGATCGGAAATCGTCAATCGATCAACCCCGCCGTCCGTGCGTCGGCCAGAACTCGATCTATCCCAAGGTCCGTGAGGGGGTGCTTGAGCATCTGGGCGATGAGCGACGGCGGGATGGTGGCGACGTGCGCGCCGGCCAGCGCGGCCTGGGTGACGTGGAGGGGGTGACGCAGGCTGGCGGCGAGGACACGGGCTTTGAGACCGTGCGTCTCGATGATGTCGACGCACTGGCGGATGAGCTCCATGCCGTCGGTGCTGATGTCATCCAGGCGCCCGACGAACGGGCTGAGGTAGGTCGCGCCCGCGAGCGCGGAGAGCAGCGCCTGGTTGGGCGAAAAGATGAGCGTGACGTTGATCTTGATGCCCTCGCTGGAGCAGCGGTGGATCGCCTCGAGCCCGGCCTCGTCGATCGGGATCTTGACCACGACGTTCGGATGCCACGACGCCAGCTCGCGCGCCTCGCAGACGAGCTCATCCGCCGTGCGCGTGACGCATTCCGCCGAGATCGGCCCGTCGATGACCTCCGCGATCTCGCGGATTCGCTCGCGGTAGCTCACGCCGCCCTCCTTCGCCAGCAGCGAGGGGTTCGTCGTAACGCCCGAGATCACGCCGTACTTCGCCGCCGCGCGGATCTCATCGATGGAGGCCGAATCGAGGAACAGTTGCATGAGGGCATTAGGCAATAGGCAATAGGCAACAGGCAACAGGCAGTCGCGCCCCACCGTGGGCGCGGGCGATGCCACTCATGTCCGTCGCCCGCGAGATCCCTTCGCCGACATCCGCCATCCGACATCCATTTGACCGGCAGGCAGATCCGGCGTCATCTGGGAACGGGAATGGTGATGGACGAACGCCTCGACGGAACGCTCGTGGAGCAGGCACAGGCCGGCGATCGGGATGCCTTCGCGGAGCTGTACGCCCGCTGGTTCGACGCCGTGTACGACTTCGCCGCACGCATGACGCGCAACCGCGAGGCGGCGGAAGACATCGCTCGCGAGACGTTCGAGACGGCGATGAACGGGCTGGGCGGGCTGCCGGCGGGCGGGAGCTTCAAGAGCTGGACCTTCACGATCGCGCGCAACGCCGCGCTTCACCGCACAGGAAGTGTCGCTACCACACCCGCGATTGATTTCGATGATCCGGACGTGGTCGAGGGCGGCCGCTTTGGTAGCACCGCGGAGGCGGCCGAGGCGCGCGCGTTGGCGGCGTTCGTGTGGACGGCTGCCGCCGAGCTGGATCACAGGCAACTTTCGCTGCTTGACCTTCACCTCCGCCAGGGACTCGAGAGCGACGAGATCGCCGCCGTGCTTGGCGTGACGAGACGGAACGGACTGGTGACGCTCACTCGCCTGAAGGTGGCCGCCGGGGACGCGCTCGATGCCTCCGTCGCAACGAAGCACGAAGGGAAGCCGCGTATGTCGGCGCTCGCTGTCTTCGGTGCGTTGGCTGCTATAGCCGCGCCCTCGGACTTGAAGGCGGACATTCTCGCCGGTCTCATGCGCCAGTGGCCCGGCGCGGCCAGTGGTTGGCAGTACCCATCGGCTGCCGTGATGCTGCCCGGCGCCGGCGTCGACCCATCGGGGTTCGCACCGGGATTGGTGCGGGGCGGGGGGAAGTATGTCGTCGGCGGAGGCATGGCGGCCTTGCTCTTGCTCGGGGTATTTTTCGTGCCCGCGAGCCCAATATCGTTGCTCGACGATGACCGTACGTCCCCGCAGAACGCAGCCGATCCCACGGACATGACGAATACT
This sequence comes from Tepidiformaceae bacterium, assembly GCA_046713815.1. Classification (GTDB taxonomy): domain Bacteria; phylum Chloroflexota; class Dehalococcoidia; order Tepidiformales; family Tepidiformaceae; genus JBBDMZ01. Next base: position 3,803 of record JBKKBS010000164.1, on the reverse strand, counting down.
CCAGGCGTGGGTGGCACGAAGACGGCGACCCCCACGCGAACGCCGGGGCCGGCCACCGTGTCCCCGTCCGCCAGCCCGACGCCGACATCCGCGCCGGGCGGTGCGGTGTTGCCAACACCCGGCGCCTCAGCCACTCCAACAGGGACGACGGGCCCGGGCACCCCTACGCCAACCAGCACCGCCATCCCGCCTACGTCCACCTCCACGCCCACGGCGTCACCGACGGCTGCGCCCACACCCACGTCCATACCCTGCGGCGCATCAATCTCCACCAATATCGGCATCCTGAACATGCCCCCAATCGGGAGCGCGCCATTCACCCTCCTGGCCTCGTGCAACAGCTCGAGCTTCACAATCCGCGGTGGCGACGGCTGGGCGGCGGCATCGCCAACGAGCGGGACGGTAACGTTCGGCAGCCTGCGTACGATCCAGGTGACCGTCGATGCGGCCCGTCTGAGCGAAGGCCCGCATTCCACCACGCTGGTCGTGCAGGGTGAGAACAACTCCGCCAGCGTGGTGGTGCGCACCACTGTCCCGGGCGAGAACCCGGCAGTCTCCGTGACGAGCGTCGGTTGTTCGCCCACGAGCGCCACGTTCGCAGTCAGCGCCGCCGTCACCGACGACTTCCGCGTGTCATCGGTGGTCGTGCGGCTGGTGACGAACGGCGTTGGCACGGATTACGAGCTTTCCGGGCCTGACGGTGCCACCTCCGGCACATGGGAGCGGAGCATTTCGGGCGTCACCGGCACCACCTCGTGGACCGTCATCGCCACCGACGGCGTCGGCCACACCGGCACGGCCAGCGGGAACTGTTAGACCTCCTGTGCCCAAACTAGCTTCCTTTTCAGAGAGTTCAGGCTCGTCAACGGGATCTGCCGCTCATGTTGGAGGCGCCCAACAACAATGCCCGGATGCAGCTTGATCTTCCGCGAGAATTCCGTGACCGCAGCCACGTCGAACTGGTTGTGGCCTATAAACGCAAGCCACTCCCTCTTGGGGCAAAGCAGATCGGCCGCGAACTCATTCGCGCGAGCCTCCGCGGGACTGTCCGCGGGCCCGCCGTTGTCAACGAAGAGACTCTTGATCCGACGATCCAAAATGTGACCAGCTTCGTGGAAGAAGCTGAACCACAGTTGGTCGCCAGTCTTGTAGCGCAAACTGAGTTGGATCAGCGCTTTGTCGGGCCCCAGCCAGCGAGCAGCTCCATTTGCGCCGCTCTTCGGAATCTCTTGGGTTAGTACGATCGCCACGCCCGCCTCCGCGCACAGCGATCGCAGCTTCGGAAGGAACTCTTGTGGAGGGTCCTCGGTGAACGACCGAGCCTCGATAAGTGCCTGGACGAACCTTGCCCGGTCGAACGAGCTTGTTGAGCACGCATGGCCATCAATCTCTCCCTTCCTGAGCCAGGTCAGGAGGGCTGGCTGAGACACCTTGGATCCAGGCGTTACGCGGAATCCGACCGGCACCTCCTGGCCACGATCTGCCCAGACGGTGCGAAGCGCGTCGAACGATACGACGCCAAAGAAGCTGAGCAAGGCGCGAACCTTGCCCTCCTTGGTGCGCTCCGTCTGAATCCACCCCCGCCTTTCCATGTCGCGAACGGGGAAGGTCGCAAGCCAGTCCTGTTGGTGCTTGAGTTCGTCCGTGTCCCGCAGCCTGGCCTTCGTGAGCTGATACTCGGCCTCGAGGTTGATCCACACATGCGCCGGCACACCGAGAACCTTTTCAAGCTCCAGGGCGGTGTCATGAGTGATCGCCTTCTTGCCGCGAACAATTTCGTTGATGACCTGCACGGGTCGGCCTGTCCGAAGGGCCAGCTCTTGCTGGGTCATGCCGAGCGCCGCGATCTCCTCCTCCAGGATCTCCCCGGGAGGGATCGGTACGTTGGACCATGTGCGCAATTCAGTCGTCATAGTGGTTCGTCACCTCTTCGATGCGGATCGAGTTCTCCTTATGGTTGTATGTGATCGTTAGCCGCCAGCTCTTGTCGAGATCCATGGCTAATTGTCCTTCTCGTTCACCCTTGAGCGGGTGAAGGCGAAGGGATCGGAGCGAGTACAACGCTGACAGGTCGTTGGCCGACGAGATTGTGGCGATGCGCCGCAGGAACAGGCGCCCAATCCTGGGACCGAATGCCCTGGTAGCCTCGTCGCCGTCGAGGTAGCACCGTTCGAGCTTGCGGGAGGCGAACTCGAACTTCAATGATTCACCCTAGGGGTGAATGGTAGACGAAAGCGCGGGGTCAGTCAATACGATGGTCGCCCTATGGCCGGTAGCCGTGCGTCCGGGGGCCGAGGCTGTGGGCGGCGACGGCATAAGCCTGGTGCACCCATTCGCAGAGTATCGGGCGCGTCTCCCGCGGGTCGATGATGTGCTCGATGCCGAACGCCTCGGCCGTGCGGAAGGGGGAGCGCACGGCGTTCATCTCTTCCATGATCTGGGCGCGCAGGGCGTCGGGGTCGGCCGAGTTCGCGAGGTCGCGTTTGTACGCGGCCTCGATCCCGCCCTCGAGCGGGAGGCTGCCCCAGTCGCCGCTCGGCCACGCGTAACGCAGGTTGAGGGCGGAAGTGTTCGCATGGGCCGCGCCAGCCACACCAAAGGCGCGGCGCAGGATGATCGTCACCCACGGCACGCGCGCCTGGAAGACGGCCGCCATCACGCGCGCCCCCTTGCGGATGGTGGCCGCCTTCTCTCCCGCCGTACCGATGACGAAGCCCGGCTGGTCCAAGAAGTTGACAGCGGGCACATGGAAGGTGTAGCAGAGGTCGACCATGCGCTCCATCTTCTCGCTTCCGTCCGCCGTGAGGCCGCCGCCGTAGTGGTAGGCGTCGTTGGTGATCACGCCCACGGGGTAGCCGTCGAGGCGCCCGAAGCCGGTAACGACGGATTTGCCCCAGCCCGCGCCGATCTCGAAGAACGATCCGCGGTCGAGCACCGCTTCGAGGATCTCGCGCACCTTGTAGGGGCGGCGGCGGTTGCGTGGAATCACCGAGAGCAACATCTCCTCGCGCCGGTCGGGGTCGTCCCCCGGATCCTGGCGCGGGGCGAGTTCCCATGCGTTCTGGGGCAGGTACGAGAGGAAGCGCCGGATCTGCTCGAATGCGTCCGCTTCCGTCTCGGCGAGGTTGTCGCAGACGCCGTTGTGGTAATGGATCTGGGAACCGCCGAGGTCCTCTTTCGTGACCGTTTCGCCCATGCCCTGCGCGACCACTGGAGGACCCGCGACGAATACCTGGGCCGTGTCCTTCACCATGATCGACCAGTGGGCCGTGACCACGCGCGCGGCGCCGAGGCCCGCCACACTCCCCATCGCCGCCGCAACCACGGGGATCTCGTTCAGCCCGTCGACGACGGTGTCCCAGACGGGGTTGGCGGGGATGTAGGTGCGGCCGACATCCGTGTAGGAGCGCACGCTGCCGCCGCCGCCGGTGCCATCGACGAAGCGCACGATGGGCATGCGAAGCTCGCGCGCCATCTTCTCGGCGTAGCCTTGCTTCCCGCCGATGGAGGCATCTGCCGCGCCGCCGCGGAGGGTGATTTTGTCGCCCCCGACGACCACGCGCCGGCCGTTGATGCGGGCGAAGCCCATGACGTAGTTCGCGGGACGGATGCTGACAAGGTTGCCCCCCGCGTCGTACTCGGGCTTGCCCGCGAGCGCGCCCGTCTCCGCGAACGATCCGGGATCGATGAGGCCGCTGATGCGTTCGCGCACCGTGAGTTTGCCGCCGTCGTGCTGGCGCTTGACGTTGTCCTCGCCGCCCATGAGGAGGGCGAGTTCCTGGCGGCGCTGGAGTTCCTGGATT
>JBKKBS010000163.1:0-2505 GCA_046713815.1 Tepidiformaceae bacterium | reverse complement strand
TCCGTGGGCGAGTCACTGGACGACGAGGCGCGGTACGTCCACTTTGGCCTCACGAGCTCCGATGTCTGGGACACAGCCACGGCGCTTCAACTGCGCGACGCCTCCGACATCCTGCTCTAAGACCTGGACGACTTGGCGCGCGTGATCGAGCGCCAGGCGAAAGCGCACCGCAACACCCTCTGCGCCGGACGCACGCACGGCGTGCACGCCGAGCCCACGACCTTCGGCCTGAAGCTCGCGGTATGGGTGGATGAGCTGCGGCGCGCGCGAAGGCGCCTGGAACATGCGCGCGAGGCGATCGCGGTCGGCGCGATCAGCGGCACGGTAGGAACACACGCATCGGTCCCGCCCGAACTCGAGGAGATCGTCTGCCGCAACCTCGGACTTGGGATCGAGCTCGCCTCCACGCAGATCATCCAGCGCGACCGACACGCCCAGTTCATGATGACGCTCGCGCTCATCGGCGCTTCGCTTGAGAAGTTCGCCACGGAGATTCGTGCGCTCCAGAAGACGGAGGTGCGCGAAGTTGAGGAGCCGTTCGAGGAGGGCGTCCAGACCGGTTCCAGCTCCATGCCCCACAAGCGCAACCCGGAGAAGTGTGAGCGCATCACGGGGCTCGCGCGTGTCTTGCGCGGCTATGCCGTGACCGCGATGGAGAACGTCGCTCTCTGGCACGAGCGCGACATCAGCCACTCCTCGACGGAGCGCATCATCTTCCCCGATGCATGCCTCGTGCTGGACTACATGTTGGCGATGTTCACGGACATCATGGACCGCCTCCTGGTTTACGCGGAGAACATGCGCGAGAACCTCGAGCGGTCTTACGGCCTCGTCTTCTCACAACGAGTTCTGCTCGCCCTGGTTGAAGGAGGAATGGCACGCCAGGACGCCTACACGATCGTGCAGCGCAACGCGATGGAGTCGTGGCGAACGCGGCGGCAATACCTCGAACTCCTGCTGGAGGACCCTGAGATCACCTCCCGCCTGTGTGAGGACGAGCTGCGGGGACTGTTCGACTACGGTTTCTACCTGAAGAACATCGGCGCGACCTTCGACCGGCTGGGCCTGTAAACACCGCGTTCGCTACACTCGCGCCATGCACGAAGTCCTGCTTGAATCCGATCTGCCAAACCGCGCCTACCGCGGCAAGGTGCGAGACACGTTCGACCTCGGCGACCACCTACTCATCGTTGCGACCGATCGAGTATCGGCCTTCGACGTTGTGCTTGGGGGTGGCGTGCCGCGCAAAGGCGAGATCCTGAGCCGCCTCTCCGCCTGGTGGTTCGACCGCGTCAAGGAGGTCGTCCCGAATCACTTCGTCGCCCTAATCACAGCGGAAAACACGCACCTGCTGCCCTTCGCCTTGACAGCGAAATATCACGGCCGCTCCATGCTGGTGCGGAAGGCGAAGCGCCTCGACGCAGAGTGCATCGCGCGCGGCTACATCACGGGTTCTGGGTGGAAGGAGTACCAGCGGAGCGGCACGGTCTCCGGCCTACAACTCCCGGAGGGCTTGCGGGAATCCGAACGGCTGCCGGAGCCCATCTTCACACCGTCCACGAAGGCCGAGGTTGGCCACGACGAGCTCGTGAGCTACGAGACGCTCTCGGAAATGGTGGGCGAAGACGCAGCTAACGCGATGAAGCTGCGCACGCTGGCACTCTACAATTACGCCCACACAGTCGCCCTCGAACGCGGCATCATTATTGCCGACACCAAGTTCGAATTCGGCATCCGGGGCGACGAGGTCATCCTCATCGATGAGGTGCTGACGCCTGACAGCAGCCGCTTCTGGCCTGTCGATGGGTATCGCCCTGGCGGCTCACAGCCGAGTTTCGACAAGCAGCCGATACGCGACTGGATGGCGGCGAGCGGCTGGAAAGACGGCGACCCGCCGCCCACGCTACCCGAGGATGTCGCGCTCGCCACCACGGAGCGGTACCTGCAGGCCTACCGTATGCTCACCGGCGAGGAGCTCCCGGCATGAGCAAAGCCAGAAAGGGCGCGAAGAAACAGCCCGACGACGCATCACGAGCGCCCCGTTTCCTCGCGCGGGTCTACGTTTCGCTGAAGCCCACCGTAAACGACCCCGAGGGCATCACCATCAGTGGCGCGCTCGCCTCGTTGGGGTTCTCGGGGGTCGAGGGAGTGCGCTCCGGCCGCTATTTTCAGGTGACACTGAGCGCCGCTAGCAAGAAGGAAGCGCGGTCCCAGGTCGACCAGATGTGCGCGCGGCTCCTCGCGAACCCCGTGATCGAGACGTACACGTTCGACATCGACGAGATCTAGTCGAGTGAGGAGTTCGCGATGACACATCGGTACGCGGTCGTCATTGAAGACGCGGGGCACAACTACTCGGCGTATGTACCGGACCCCCGGGCTGCGTGGCAACCGGCCACACAGTCGACGAGGTTGAGCGGGAGATCCGCGAGGCGATCGAGTTCCACCTGGACGGCATGAAGGAGGACGGCACGCCCATCCCTCCTCCCTCGGCACGCGCCGAAT
>JBKKBS010000162.1:0-9285 GCA_046713815.1 Tepidiformaceae bacterium | reverse complement strand
GCGCTGCGCGGTCGTCCTATTCGCGCGGCGTCAAGCGGCTGGCTCGATCAGTTGCGGTCCGAGGCCACGAAAAACGAGGCGACCATCGCCGAGCAGATGGATTCGGACCAGGAGCCGATCAACCACTATCGTCTCCTGCGTGAAATTCGTGACGCGGTGCCTCGGGACGTGAGTGTGAGTGCGGACGGCGAGCTGACGATGGGTGTAGCGCGGGCGGTGATGCCGAGCTACAACCCGCGCGCCATGCTCAACTCGGGGACGACGGGCTGCATGGGCACGGGCGTTCCCTACGCAATCGGGGCGAAGCTGGCGATGCCGGAACGTCCGTCGGTGGCGATCGTGGGTGACTACGCCTTCGGGGCCGCGGCGATGGAGGTGGAGACGTGCGCGCGCGTGGGCATACCGGTGGTGTTCGTGGTGTCGAACAACGGCGGCATTGCGGGACATTCGATACAGGACAGCATGTTCGCGCCGGACGCGCCGCCGATCGCGGCGCTGCTGCCGGTGCACTACGAAAAGATGGCGGAAATGGTGGGAGGGTTCGCGCGGCGCGTCGAACGCCCGGCGGACATTGGGCCTGCGATTCGCGACGCAATCGCGGCGGACACGGTGGCGGTCATCAACGTGCTCACCGACCCGAAGGGTGGCCGGCGCGGGTCGATGTACCTGGCATAGCCTTGCCCACGGGGAGGCGCGGCGGCGATGGGGGACTCGCGGGCGAGATCCAGTATTGGCATCGCCCGCGCCCACGGTGGGGCGCGACTACCGGGGGAATTGGGGTGGTGGCTAAAGGAGGCGGCGTTGGCGTCCCTCGCGTGAGACGCGGGGGATGGGGAGGTGGAGGTCAAAGGCGATGCTGATGATGCGGATGGCGGCGGCGGTGAGTGCGCCGGTGAGGGCGGCCGCCTCGGTGCTCGCCGGTTCGATGAGCCAGACCACGAGCCCGCCCACGGCGGCGGCGGAGGCGTTCACCTCCGCACGGAGGACAAGCGGCACACGCGCAGCAAGCAGGTCGCGGACAACGCCCCCGCCCGTGGCGGTGAGGATCGCGAGCAGGATGACCGCGGGAAGACCCAGGTCGGCGGAGATGCCGACGAGCGCGCCGGCGGCGGCGAATGCGCCCAGGCCCACGGCATCGGCGGCGGCAAGCAGTGGCCGAGGGATGGTGCGCTCGCCCCAGGCGATCGCGATTGCGACCGCCGACGCGCCGAAGGCCCAGAGGAGGTAGTCCTCGCGGTCGATAACGAAAGGCAGTCGCGCCAACACCAGGTCGCGCATTAGACCACCGCCGGTGGCGGTCACCACCCCCATCACGAGCAGCCCGAAGACATCGAGCCGCCGCCGCACGCCCACTTCGACGCCCGAAATCGCGAACGCGACGATGCCGATGCGGTCGAAGAGCGTGACGAGGTCTTCGAGGGAGAGGTCCACCGCGCGAGCGTACTCGGCTGTCCCGTGAATCGCGAGAATCGGCGAAGAGTGACGCACCCACGGATTCAACACAAGCCGAGCTACTTATGGGTGCGCCAACTCATGGAGGCGGGCATCTCGCCGCCGACGAACTCGACGTGCGCGAACCTCAAGTCCCCGTAGTGGCGAGCGGCTTAGATCGGCATGATGACCTGGCGCTGGTGGCGGTCGCGGGCGTAGTTGACGTACGGGTTGACGCCGATCTCGCGGAGCATCCAATAGCGTTCGATGACGCGGACCTTGCCATCCACGAGGCGATACCAGTCGGCGACGCGCGGGCGGGAGGGCTCGATCGCCGACTCCACGAGCGCCGTATGTTCGCCAGCGTGGATGGCGGTCACGCGGTCCACGCCGAAAGCGGGCCGAGGCGTGGACGCCATCAGCGCGAAGATGTTCTCGGGCCCGAGCGCAACGCCGTAGACGCTGTCGATGAGGACGGCGTTGGGGTCGAACAAGTCGGCCGCCGCCTCGGCCTTGTTCGTAGTGACAGTGGCCTCGACGACCTTGCGTGTGTCCGCGGCGCTGCCGCCACGGTATTCGAGCGCCGCATCCAACGCCTGCTGCGCGGGTTTGTCGAGTTCTATGTCGCGGAGCATGCCGTAGAGGCGGCGGTCGGTGATAAGTTCGTCCTGGACGTGGAAGACTTCGACGACGCGCTGCGTGAGCGGGCGCCAGTCGTAGCCCTTCGCCTCGATCGTGGCGCGCACGACCGTGGCGGAGGATTCGTCGATGTACTCCAGGCCAGTGTAGTTGCAGTCGGCGTAGTCTCGCAGAAACTCGCGGTGCCAGTCGGCGACGGAGATGGAGTCGCGGAGCGTGGGACCGCGGAAGGACTGGAAGGTGACGTCGGGCGCGTGACGCGCCTCGATTTCGTGGAAGCGATCAAAGTTGATGGCGGTCAGCAAATCGTTGACCGTGGAAAGATTGCTCATGCGGAGGCGTCCATCCGGGTGGTGCTGCGGGCGGATTGTACCCCGCTTCGGGGAATGGCGCAGCGGGGATGGGAGTTTCCCCCCCGGAGGCGCGGACAGCGCGGAGGGCGCTCCGGGGTTAGGGCCGGGCAACGGGAGTGCGATCTTCCCCTGGTTGTTCAAGGGTGGTCGCAACCGAGGCAGCGGCGGGGATGGTTGCCGCTGTCGGAGGTGGCGGCGCCGTGATGCCCCAGCGGCCCTGGAGATGGTCCGGGAGCTGGAAGTTGGCGGGCCTGTGGTTGACGAGTCCGTTGAGCAAGGCGCGTTGGTAGCGCGAGGTGAGGCTGAACGCGCGCGAGTGAGTGCTTTCCTCTCGGGCGAACATCCTCTCGAAACGCATGACCGTGACGAAGAGGGCGTGCCCGCCGCCACGCAGGCGTCTGACGCCCACGGCGTCCGCGGCGCGGCCGCCACCGAGGTAGCGGACCATGCCGCGCGAGACAAAGTCGAATCGCCGCCCGGGAATGAGCTGACCGATGGCCCCCAGGAGCGCGGCCGTCATGCGGTCGCCGGCGTCGGTGCGGTGGTACAGTTGGCGGCGCTCCTGGGCAGCCCAGAGGGCGCGAGCATCGCCCTCATCGAGCGGGAGCATCTCGTCAAGGATGCCCATGTAGTGGCCCATGACGCGCCCGAGGTGCAGGTAGGCCTCTCGCTGCCGGGGTGTGAGCCGCACGCCCAGCTTGCCGATGCCGTCGAGGACAACCGTCGTGAAGGTGAGGAGCGTGCCCGCGAGATCTTCCTGGTTAATGGGCTTCCCCCACGCCGTGGGCCACAGCAAGTCCGGCTCGCGGTTCGCGATGCGCGCTTCTTCGGCGATGGCCTGGTCCTGGCGGGCGATGAGGTGGCGCACGGCGGCATGCATGAGACGCACGCGCTGGGCAGAGCGGATGCCCTTGCCGCCGGGACGAAGGCCACCGGCATCGAGGACATCGAAGAGCAGTTGAGCGGTCTCGAAGACGCGTCGCAGGGCATCGGTTTCCAGGCGCGCGGTGGCGTCAAGAATGCGGACGATGCGGGGGGCTGAGTATCCCGTGGGCAGCGACGAGCAGACGAGGGCGAGTGAAATCTGCGGGCCCCAGGCACGAAAGACGCGCTCCCCCTCTTCGATGAGTGCCGGGTCTGCCCAGGGTGGAAGCCCGGTGTCTGTGTAGAACCGCGCAACGGACGGCGGGACATCCTCCGGGAGGGGCGAGTCATTTCGCACGAGCCAGCGGAAGAAGGTCGCGGCGTTCCAATCCGGGTGACGCAGGATCTCGGCGACGGCGGCGTCCGCTTCGGTATCGCCGACACGGCGGTAGTAATCGAGGAACTCGTCGCTCCAGCGGGGAGCGGACGGGCTCGGGATCACCCCACGGCGGGTGTCCAAGACCATGGCAATTCTCCTCGCGTAAGAGCAAGTGGGGAGTGAGCATATCCCACGCGACTATGCATTCCTACCGTTTCCGGCGTTGTGAAGGGAGAATCCATGAGCTTAGACTCACTCCTGCCCGGGCGAGGGCGAGGAGAGGCGATGGCAAGCGACCGCATCGCGCGGCAGGTGGAGCGGCTTCTCGACGACTGTGAGGTGGCGGTCGCGGCCGGTGACTGGCCGCGGGTGGGGGTACTGGCGGACTCCGTGTTGCGGCTCGACCCGCAGAACGGCGACGCGTCGGCGTACCTGGCGGCGGCGCGCGTGGCGCCAGCCGTTCGACCTCGAATGGAGCCGGCGGAACGCCCGGCGGAGCGGCGGCAGATGACGGTGATGTTCTGCGACCTTGTGGATTCGACGCCGATGGCGGAACAGTTGGACCCCGAGGATCTGCGGGAGGTGCTGCACGCCTACCAGGAAACCTGCGCCCGCATCATCCGGGGATACGAGGGATACGTTGCGCACTACATGGGCGACGGAGTGTTGGTGTATTTCGGATTCCCCAACGCACACGAAGACGACGCGGTGCGCGCGGTGAAAGCGGCACTCGAGATCGTCCGGGAGGTGCCTGCCCTTGGCCGGGCAGGGTCGCGGGCGACAAACCTGCAATCTCGAGTCGGCATCCACTACGGACTCGTGGTGGTCGGGCAGATGGGGAGTGGCACGCGCATCGAGCCTTCGGATGTGGTGGGCATGACGGCGAATGTGGCTGCCCGCCTGCAGGGCGTGGCGGCGCCTGGCGCTGTGGTAATCAGCGGCCATCTCGCGCAGTTGTTAGGCCAACGATTCGACCTTGAGGCGATGGGGCTTGCCACGCTGAAGGGCGTGTCCGACCCAATCGTGACGTGGACGGTGAGGGGCGAGCAGCGACTCGACTCAACCGCGCCCGCAAGAGAAGGCGGCAGAGCGCCGCTGGTGGGGAGGACGCAGGAGCTCGCGGCGCTCAAGCAGGGCTGGGCATCCGCCGTCACCGGGCGGGGGTGCGGCGCGGTCATCCGCGGGGATCCCGGGATCGGGAAAACGCGTCTCGTGGAGGAGTTGCGGCAGCACACCGGCGCCGGGCCTGCGAGGACGATCGATCTCTATTGCTCGGCGTTGCACAGCGGGAGCGCGCTTTATCCAGTCATCGATTTCGTCGCACGCGCCCTTCTGCGGCTGGATGTGAGTGCGGATGACCTGGGCACAGGCGCGAAGATCGAGTTGCTGGCCGCAAACATGGGCACGGGGCCGGATGGCGCGGCCCTGTTGGCGCAACTCCTCGGCGCGGGGGGCTGGGAGGAATCTCCGGTAGCGCGTCTCTCTCCCCAGGAGCGCAAGGAGCGCACCCTGGAGCTGTTCTCCGGATTCCTCGCTCGATTGGCGCGCGATAATCCGGTACTGCTGGTGGTGGACGACCTGCAGTGGATCGACCCATCGACACTCGAATTGCTGACCATGACGATCGAACAGGCGCAGTCAACGGCGATCATGGTGGTCGCGACGGCGCGGCCCGACTTTGGGCATCGCGGGATGGAATTGCCCGGGATCCTGAACATTCTGTTGGAGCGACTGGACAACGCCGAATGCGAAGCCCTGGCCTTAGCGTTGGGCGGCACGGAACACGTCTCCTCCGAGTTACGAGCGCGGATTGTGCAACGGAGCGATGGCGTGCCGCTCTTCCTGGAGGAACTGCTGCGCACGATGGCATCCGGCGAGAACATGCAGCGGCGCGTCGACGGGGCCGCGGCGGCGGTGCAGGTGCCGGCGACGCTCCACTATTCCCTGATGGCGCGTCTCGACCGTATGGGCTCGGCCAGGCGGCTTGCACAGCTTGCCTCGACGGTGGGCCGGGCATTCTCGCTTGAGCTGATCAGCCTGTTAGCGGAGCCCGAAATCCCGGAGGTTAGGCCAGACCTCGATCGTTTGGTGGAAGCAGGGATCGTGGTCCTGCAAGATTCGCGGGGGCGGGTCGAGTATCGCTTTCGTCACGCGCTCATCCAGGATGTGGCGTACCAGTCGCTGCTGCGGAGTGAACGCACGCGCCTGCATGGCCGCATCGCCGACGCGATCGAGTCTGCTTTCCCGCAGGTGGCGGAGCAAGATCCGGAACTTCTCGCCCATCATCTCGCCGAAGCGCAACAGTCCGAGCGCGCGATCGAATACCTGGCGAGGGGCGGACGGCGGGCCGTTGCGCGGTTTGCCAATCTTGAGGCGGTGGGGTTGCTCGATCGCGCACTTGCATTGATCGAGGGCCTCCCCCCATCGGCGGAGCGTGACCGGCAAGAGCTGGAGCTGCGGCTGGCGGCCGGCGGCGCGCTCATCGCCGTGCGTGGCTATGCGGACACGGAGGTGGAGCGAAACTATGCCCGTGCAACGGAACTCTCATCCCAACAGGACCGCGCTCCGGAGCGATTTCAGTCGCTCTGGGGGTTGCGCCGATTCTTCCAGGTGCGCGGGAACTTCGAACAGTCGGTGGGCATTGCGCGGCAGCTCCTGTCCGCCGCGCCCGCAATTAATCCCTCCGCCGTTGTGATGGCGGAAGCGGCACTGGGCGATGCACTCTTCCTGACAGGCGACCTGCCAGGGGCCGAGCGGCACCTGCGGGCGGCATCGGACGCGCTGGGGGAACGCGCGGGGCTCTCCCCCCAGGCGATAGACTCGGCCATTCGCGCCGCCGCGGAACGGGCGATTGTCGCGTGGCTGCGTGGCGACCACGCCGGGGCATGGCCCATCGCGGAACTGGCGGTAACCGAAGCACGAGAGACAGGCGACAAGTTCCTCCTCTGCTGGTCGCTCTCCTTCGCGGGCTGGGTAGCGCATTTACGGCGAAGCCCCGGGGACGTCGCGACCCTGGCGGACGAGACTTTCGCGCTCGCGACCGAGAACAGCTTCAAATACTTCGAGGCCGTGGGAATGATTTTCCGGGGCTGGCACGCCGCGACGCACGGGGGCGAAGCGGCGATTGACGAACTGAGACGCGGCATGGAACTCTACCATGCCATCGGCGCCAGGTCGGCGCTTACGTACTTCTACCTGCTCGCGGCCGAGGCGCATGTCGCTCAGAATGACACCGAGGCCGCCCGCATTGCGCTCGACCGCGGCCTTGATATCGGCAGGAAGAACGACGAGCGCACGTTCGTCCCCGAGCTGTACCGGCTCCGCGCGGAGGTGGGCGGGACGAACCTTGCCTCCGCCGATCTGTTCCGCTCGCTCGCGGTGGCTGAAGCGAATGCTTCGCCGTCGCTACAGCTTCGCGCCTTGACCGCTCTGGCGACGGCGGGGCTGGCCGTACCCGGCGGGGGAGATGTCGCACAATCGATCGCGCGGCTGCTGGACGGCATCCTGCCGTCCGAGCCGGACGCGGATGTTGCCCTCGCGCGGGGCATGGCAAGGGCGGCGGTCTGGTTAGACGTCGTTTAGCGTTCCGAGGAGGAGACTCGCATGGCATTCCCGGCAGCTTCCGAAGACCAATCCACGCCCGGCATCGGCGACTATCCCCTGGTGGACGCGCTGTTGAATCGGCGATCGCGCCGCTTCGGCAAGGGCATGACGATGGACGGCGGGCCGCTCAAGTACAAGAGCGCGGACCCACCACAACCGTTGACCGAGGACGAAGAGGCCGCGCTCGTGTTCGCGGGCGCGGGGTTCACGGGACAGGCGCTGGCGGAGTTGCCGTTCAGTCCCGGTAGCGTTGGAGGCGAGACGGGGTGTGGCAACATCATCAGCCACCTCTTCGGGCGCACGATGATCAGCGGCGATGCAATCCATGCCTCCACGCTCTTTGTGATGAATGACGACGGAACCTGGATGGTCAGGCGGCCGCAGGACTACCCGGCGGCGGAGGTGCTCGACTTGATCGCCCTGGGCCGGGGGCGGCACTTCCGGGAGTTCTACCAGCGAACGCGCGTTAAGATCTCGGACCAGCGCATCGGGGTGCCACGCGAGATGCCGCACCTGCCCTCGTTCAACAAGTGGTCCGTCAATCTGCCGGGCACGACCTACCTGCTCCCGGTGAGTGAGCTGACCGCGTTCTACATCAACGTCCTTCTCACCGTGTTCGACGAAGAGTACGGCTACTACATCGTCGACGAGACGAAGCGCTTTGGGCCTGCGGGGATCGGGAAGTGCAGGAAGTCCAAGGGCGGCTACCTGCACGACGACGACATCAACCGCACGATCCCGGTGGGCATCTTCGAAACGTGGGTGCACGAGTTCGCCGCGATCGAGCAGGGCGCGCTGATCCAGAACATGGCGCTGATGACGCAAGCCCTGGGCCTGGGTGGCTTCCCGCACTTCGCGCACCACCCATGGAGTTGGCCCCAATACCTGGGGTTTCGCATGGGCAGCGACAACTTCAGCCGGACAATCGGCGCCGGATTCATCATGCGGAGCCTTATCGGCTTGATGAAGCGGGAATGGCAGGTGCCGGTGCCGCTCGGGTTGGAGAAGGACGGGGAGATCCTGATCAAGCCATACTGCCCGCCCTACTACCCGAACATGCGGGCAGCGGTGGAGGCGTACGTCGAAGACAAATATGGGACCAAGGGCTCCTTGCGCGATTCGGTGGCGGGCGGGCTCTGGAAGGATCCCGCGGCGATCGAACGCGGCATCCCGCGCACATCGTCGCGGGCAATCGAAACAACGATCGCCTACTGCGAGTACCTGTATGGGCGCTTCGGCCGCTTCCCGGCGACGAACGGCCCGTTCCGCACGGTGACGGCCTACCAGGGATACCACCTCGATCCGGCGTTCTACGACGAGTACTACAACCCGGGGGCGCTGAGTCCGACCCAACTGAATCATCACCACTAATTCGCACAGGGAACTTTTCTGGGTGCTGCGTCGTTTACTTTCCAACGGGGATAGCCCGTAGGGGATTTGCCATGAAGCGCGCATTGATCGCGGTCTTCGCCCTCGTCGCCCTGGGGGCGGCGTCACTCTCAGCCAGCACGAGCGAGGCAAACGCGTGCGCCGGGCTGATCGGCTCCAACGGGGCCGTGAACCTCGGCCGCACGACCACGCTCGCCGCCTATCACGACGGCGTCGAGCACTACGTCACGAGCTTTGAGTTCGCGGGCGGCGGCGGCGAGTTCGGGACGCTGATCCCGCTGCCTGACGTTCCCACGAAAGTGGAGAAGGGCGGCGGGTGGACGCTGCAGCGGCTGCAACGTGAGACTCAGTTACTGGAGCTGAGGTCGCTTGCGGCCCCGGCAACGGGCGCCTCGTACGATAAGGCCGAGGTGATCCTCCAAGCGAAGATAGATGCGCTCGACATCACCGTGCTCAAGGGCGGGGGGCCGGCGGTGGCGGAGTGGGCGACGGCACACGGGTTCCGGCTCTCACCGGACGCGCCCGAGATGCTCGACTTCTACGCCGAGCGCAGTCCAATCTTCCTGGCCGCCGTGTTCGACGGGCAGGCGGCGCTGGACCGCGGGCAGCAAGTCGGCGACGGCACAC
>JBKKBS010000161.1:0-3317 GCA_046713815.1 Tepidiformaceae bacterium | reverse complement strand
AAAGAAGGCTTACACGCCGCTCGCGGACAACTCGGAGGCCACTGGCGCCGTCACGGAATTCCTCCAGGAGCGCATGGACGAAATCGTCGCCACTGCCGCCAGCGAGCGCAGCGATGCGAACAAGGCCATCCGCGCCGAGCTTGCCGAGCGCTTTGGAGAGCAATACACCGTCGCCCAGCTCGGCGATGCCCTCTACAACGTCATCAAGAAGGCGATGCGCAAGCGCATCCTCGACAACGAAGTACGCGCCGACGGCCGCAACATCGACCAGGTTCGCGACCTCGACATCCACGTCGGTGTGCTCCCCCGCACGCACGGCTCCGGCCTCTTCTCTCGCGGACAGTCGCAGGCGCTGACGGTGACCACGCTCGGTGGACTGAGCATGGCCCAGAAGCTGGACACGCTCGGCCCGGACGAGAGCAAGCGCTACATGCACCACTACAACTTCCCCCCGTTCTCGGTGGGCGAAGCACGGCCCATGCGTGGCCCAAGCCGCCGTGATATCGGCCACGGCGCCCTCGCGGAGCGCGCCCTTGAACCGGTCATCCCCGGCACGGACGTGTTCCCGTACGCCATCCGCGTGGTCAGCGAGATCATGTCCTCCAACGGCTCGACCTCGATGGCCAGCGTCTGCGGCAGCACGCTCTCCCTCATGGACGCCGGCGTCCCCATCAAGGCGCCAGTCGCCGGCATCGCGATGGGACTGATCATGGGTGACGACGGCAACTACAAGGTCCTCACCGACATCGCTGGCCAGGAAGACTTCATGGGTGACATGGACTTCAAGGTCGCCGGTACGAAGGACGGCATCACCGCCCTTCAGATGGACATCAAGATCGGCGGCGTCTCGCGAGAGCTGCTGGCGACTGCCCTCGAAAAGGCGAAGGTCGCCCGTGAGTTCATCCTCGGCCGCATGCACGAGGTCCTCTCGGAGCCGCGCGAGGAAGTCTCGCCCTACGCACCGAAGATGTACCGCATCCAGATCAACCCTGAGTTCATCGGTACGGTCATCGGCCCCGGGGGCAAGATGGTGCGCAAGATCCAGGAAGAATCCGGCGGCGCCACCGTCGACATCGAAGAGGACGGCACAATCTTCGTCGGCGGCATCAACGAGGCCGTCGCCCGCAAGGCGATCGGCATGATCGAAGGCCTGACCAAGGAAGTGAAGATCGGCGAGGTCTACACCGGGCCGGTCACACGCCTCCTGAACTTCGGCGCCTTCGTCGAGATCCTTCCCGGCAAGGAAGGGCTCGTCCACATCTCACAGCTCGGTGAAGACCATGTCGACACCGTCGAGGATGTGGTGAGCGTGGGCGAAGAGGTGACCGTCATGGTCACGGAGATCGACAACCTCGGCCGCATTAACCTCTCGCGGCGCGCGGTCCTCCTCGGCGAAGAGCCACCCGTGCCTTCGGGCGACGGTGGCGGACGCGGCGCCCCTCGCGGGCGCGGCGGACCTCGCCCCGGTGGCGGCGGCGGCGGTGGTCGTGGCTTCGACCGCGGTGGCGATCGTGGCGGAGACCGCGGCGGCCCTCGCGGCGGCGGCGGAGATCGCGGCGGTAGCCGCGGTGGTGGCGGCTTCGGCGGCGGCGATCGTGGCGGAAGCCGCGGTGGCGGCGGCTTCAACGGCGGAGATCGTGGCGGCAGCCGCGGTGGGCCCGGCGGTGGCAGCGGCGCCCCTGGCGGCGGCCAGCGTGAGATCCAGTACGGCGGCCCTCGTGGCAGCGCACCCGTCGGCGGCGTCAGTCGCGGATGGACGCGTCGCGAGACCCCTGGCGACGGCCCTCCCGAGCCGCCCCCTCCGCCGAGGCGCGGTTTCGGCGGCGCCGGCGACTTCAACGACGACGAGTAACCCGTCATCCCTCACCCGCTGCCCCTTCTCCACCGCGGTGGAGAAGGGGTTTTGCGCGCAAGGAGTCGCGGCCGTCCCTGGCAGCTGGATGCGCGACTAACGTTTGCCTTCAGCAACGATCGTCGCGCTATCATCAACTCGTGAACCGCTTCCACCGCTGGTACTGCCGCTCAGACCGCTGGGCCAAACGCCTGCAGGGCCAGGTCTTGCCGGGCGTTCTTAAAGGCATCGACCTCGGCGGCCATGTATTGGAGATCGGCCCGGGCCCGGGCATCAGCACGGACTGGCTGCGGACGCGCGTGCCACAGCTCACAGCCATCGAGATCGACCCCCGGCTCGCGGCCCAGCTCACCGAGCGGCTGGCCGGCACGAACGTCACCGTCGTCGAAGGCGACGCCTCCGCCATGCCCTTCCCGGACGCCCGGTTTAGCAGCGTCCTCTCCTTCACGATGCTCCATCATGTGCCCTATGCCCTCCAGGATCGGCTCCTGGCGGAGGCCGCGCGCGTCCTCCGTCCGGGCGGCGTGTTCGCGGGTATGGACAGCACGCCGAGTCTCATATGGAACGTCTACCACCTGTTCGACGACCGCAACCCGGTCGATCCCGCCACGCTCCCGGCTCGCCTCGAGGCCGTCGGCTTCCGCGAAATCAGCGTCCGTACCGCCGGCGCTGGTTTTTCCTTCCGGGCTCTCCGGTAGGCGCCCCCGTCCGGGGGCGCGGCGGTTTACCTTCATCTCTTCTTGAGGCGAGCGGCGCGGACAGCGTAGAGTGCGCTCGCGCCCAGTCAGGGCACGGGAGAGGTCCGCAAGAATCGTGCACCAATTGCAGCGGCAACGAGCGCCTGGCAGACGCGCGCGCCCTGGGCAGGCCTCGCCTTCACGGTGCTATTCGTGGGCGCGTTCATCGCGATGGGAGAAACGCCCTCGTATGACGACAGACAGGGCTGGCTGGACTATCACGACGACAGCGGCAACCGCTGGCAGCAGATCCTTGCAGCGTACCTGGCAATCCTCGCGGCGTTCGCGTTTCTCTGGTTTGGGATCGCGGTGATCGCCC
Organism: Tepidiformaceae bacterium; assembly: GCA_046713815.1. Lineage (GTDB taxonomy): Bacteria > Chloroflexota > Dehalococcoidia > Tepidiformales > Tepidiformaceae > JBBDMZ01. The sequence goes on along the minus strand of JBKKBS010000161.1, from coordinate 409 downwards.
GACTGGGCGGAAACCGCGGCGGCGGGGATGTCCTTACGGGAGTCGCGCGCGCCTACGACGCTGTTCACGGGCTTCGTCGTGCTTGCGTACATTGCCGCGATCACGGTCTCGGCCGCGGTCGAGATCGGCGAAGCACCCGTGCCGGAGAGCGCCGACTTCGCCATTGTTTTCGACCAGTTCGGTTTTGGTCTCCTGCGGGTCGGTGCGTGCCTCGCGGCGGCGGTCGTGGTCGTCAGCGTGAGCGAACTCGCGCGGGAGAACGGCGCATGGCCCGAATGGCTGGTCTGGGTGGGGTTTATCTTCGGCGCGTTGCTGCTCCTCGGGCCGCTCTTCTTCCCACTGGTCCTCATCCCGCTCTGGACGCTCATGACCAGCATCACGCTGCTCGTCCGCTCACGCGGCCTGGACC
>JBKKBS010000160.1:0-2629 GCA_046713815.1 Tepidiformaceae bacterium | reverse complement strand
GCGGGGCAGGCTAAGGAGCACCTGACGCGCCTCGGTGCTCGCTTCCGCCTCGGAGAGATGGTTTTGGCGGGGCCAAACACGGGGCAATTTGTCGCGACCCTCGAGTTCGATGATCTGGCGGCGTACTAAGGGTTCATGCAGAAGTCCAACTCGGACGAGCAATGGCGCGACTTTCAGAAGAAGGCGGAGCGGGCGGACGGCACACGGACGCTGGTGTCGCGTTCGCTAGTACAGGACGTTCTTTAGGCCCCGTCACAGAAGCAGTCGCATGGCGCACGCACACTGTGTTCGCACACACCGCACATGTTCACGCGAGGGATGACGGTGATCAGTCCTCAGGTGGGGCACTGTGGAGGTCTTTCGCCGTCGGTATCAGGGACCGTCGATCCCGAAGCTGGCAAAGCGTTCGGCTGCCCGTGCCCATGCTCAAAGAAGAAGTTCTGGAAGAACCGGATCACCGTGTGCCGAACGAGCATGGCACTGGCTCACGCGCTGTAACAGGAGGTAACCATGGCAAGCGTGAAAAGGAACTCAGAGCTGACTGGACCGTGGAACGCATGTGTTCCTCATATGCTCCGCCGGGCCGTGCGCGGCAAGCATCTCGCCACGAGCCTGGTGGTCGGACTGGCCGCTCTCACCTTCGGCCTGCTGGTTCAGCAGCCCAGTTCAGCGCATGCAGTTGCAGTTGCGGCGCAATGCAATGGCGAGATGAACGGCGGAGGTACCCAGGTGGCGTGTACCGTCACGGTCGTCAACTACCTTACGGCGAGCGGTGACCTTTCGGCGACGCCGCCCTCCACACTCACCCTGACGAGATGCGTTGGCGCCTCCGGTCCACTGGACACGCTGACTTGCACTACCACGACTTCGACCTCAACGGAGCCGGTAACGACAGTCCAGCAATGCAACGGCTCCGGAAACGGCGGGGGCGGTACGGTAATCTGTACGGTCACGGTCACGAACCACTTCATCGGCGACCCCGCGGAGATCACAGCGGCCACGGTTTACCAGTGCGTTGGCTCCGCCATCACGGGACCCGGCGCACCGGGGACCTGTACGCCTGCCAACACTCCCGGTATCAACTCGGTCACGGCGGCCACCGTCGGCCAGTGCAACGGCTCGGGAAACGGCGGCTCGAATGTGGGATTCGTGTGTACCGTGTCCGCGGGGTCGACGACGACAGCCACACTGACGGCGAATGTTGACCAGTGCAACGGATCCGGAAACGGCGGCGGTGCGCTCGTGAGATGCCAGGCGACGGTAACGAACGATGTGATCCCCCAGGTTGGCACACCGACTTCGACCGCCACGGCTACGGCGACGGGGTCGGCAACCCCCACGGCCACGGCGACGGCGACGGGGTCACCGGGCGGGACGGCCACGGCTACGGTAAGCGGCACGCCGGGGCAGACGGCCACGACGACGGGGTCACCGGGCGCCACGGCTACTCAGACGGGCACTCAGCCCACGCGTACCGTCGCGCCGGGCCCTCCGGCCACAGGCACGGGACCGGTCGCCGGAGGCGGGTCGCAGCCTTGGCTCGTGATCGCGGGGGCACTGATCGCCGGCGGCGTCGCAGCCCAGGTAGTTCGTTCACGGCGATGATGGGCTCGTGTCCTTCGTTGCCGGAGCGCGGATGAGGTCGGGTTACCCCCGCTCGTCACCGCCGCTCCTCAGCCAATACCGCTAGCTCCGCCCGTGCCTGCCGCGCTCGCATGAGGGTCTTCGCGTAACCTTCGCGCTCTTGGGCGGGCAGCAGCTTTTTCGAGGCTCTGGATTCAAAGCGAGGCTACCTTGCGCCTGTCCGGGCAATCGGGTGGTTGCCACCCGCTTGTTGTCTGGCCCGAGGGCGGGCGTAGAATCGGCCCATGTTGTTAGACGCCGCCTGTATCTTCTGCCACGCTCCGACCCAGGGATGGGGCGTGAGGACTGGTGACTACTCCGGACACGCCCACCAAGCGGTGGACGGAATCCCCGTTTCACCACGGTTCGACGCGCCGACATGCCAGCGGTGCTGCATTCAGCTGTTGGTCATCATGTACCCCGTCCCGGCGGGCGGGTTCCTTGAGATAACAAGCGCCGAGGCTGGCGACGCCGAGGGCTTGACGCGCGCCGTGGGAAAGTACGTCGAAAGCGTATATCTGCGACCTGGGATAGCGGAGCAGTACGAAGGTCAGGCCACAATGGAAGTCGTGGGGGGATACTTGCGGGACCATCAGCCAGACGAGGCATAGCCACATCAAGCACGTACATGCCGTTGCCGCTCAAACTGGAGCCAGCTCCCGGACCCGATCAGGAACCCTACGCTCAACGCCAGCCACTCGTCAGGCACCGGCACCCACCGCCCCAGACCGGATAGAACACGATCGCCACGCACAGGAACTGCAACACGAGCAGCCGTGAGAACTCCACGTACTCCCTCATGCCAGGTTCGCAGCGGTCACGACGCGGCAGCCCAGTCGCCGAGCCTCCTGCCCCACCCATGCCTCTGGAAGCCCCAGTTCCTTCCCGACACGCCGCCATGTGCCGAAAGGAGCCGCCCGAGCCGGGTAGCGGCTCTCCAGCACCTTGCGCAGCGGCTCCACCCGCGCGTCACGGAGTGGCGTTCGGCTCGTGCGCCCGACCCACC
>JBKKBS010000159.1:0-8095 GCA_046713815.1 Tepidiformaceae bacterium | reverse complement strand
CCTCCGCCCTCGTGAATACTTCGCATTGAACGGGGCGCACATGCCTTGCGCCCGGTGCTATGCTGGTGGTCTACCACGTAAGGGGGCTTACACGCATGAAGATCGCCACTGGCGGCGTCCACCATCTCGCCTGGGTCGCCAAAGACCTCAAGGCCACCCACGAGTTCTACACGAAAGTCATGGGCATGACGCTCACATGCGCGATTCATGTGCCGCCCTTCCCCGAGACGGACGCCATGCACCTCTTCTATGACATGGGTGGTGGCAACCAGCTTGCCTTCTTCTGGTTCAAGGATGCCGCTGACCCGGTGGTCGGCCAGGCCCATCCCGCCTCCCCCGCGCACGTCAACGCCAATGGATCCATGCATCATTGCGCGTTCACCGTCGATACCGAGCAAGACCTCCTCGCTTTCCGGGACCACCTCAAGGCCAGCAGCGTCAAGGTCACGCCGATGATCGACCACGGGTTCTGCAAGTCGATCTACTTCAAGGACCCCGATGGCATCCAGCTCGAGATGAGCTACTGGGTGCGAGTCCTCGACCGGCGTGACATCAGCGACGACGTGCTCCGCCAGATCGGCATCGAAGTCGTGGAAGCCGTCGCCGTTTAGCCGTAGCCGTCTAACTGTAGCGTTCACCGTTTCCGCTGCTTGAAAGATTGGCAGCGACGATTCGATCGCTCCCCTCTCCACCGCAGAAGAGCAGAATCCCTACCCACGGTGAGAGGATCGTGTCCTTGGCGCGTCTTGCCGCGAATGAACCCCTGCCTCGTGATACAGTCATGCGCGCCCCATGATCTTCATCTTCGACGAACTCGCCGATAACCCGCCGGCCCTCTTCGCCTATCTCGCCGCCTTCCTCGTCGCGATCTACACCGCCGTCGCGTTCCACGAGTTTTGCCACGCATGGTCCGCCTATGAGCTAGGCGACGACACGGCCCAGAAGCAAGGCCGCCTCACGCTCAACCCCTTCGCTCACCTTGAGCCGATGTGGGTCGTGATCATGGTCCTCGTTGGGTTCGGCATGGGGAAACCCACCCCGTTTAATCCATATAAGTTGCGGCCGGGTGTGAGGCTGGGTAGCGCCATCGTCTCGCTTGCCGGTCCAGCCTCGAACCTTGTCTTTGCCACCGTCGCGGCGCTACCCCTGCGCCTCGGTTGGATCGATTCAATTGGCAGCTTTGAGGGTATCTCCGAGGCTTCGGGCGAGGAGATCGCCGGCCTCTTCCTGATCTTCATCGTCTACTTCAACGTCCTCCTCTTCATCTTCAACCTCCTTCCCATCCCCATGCTCGATGGCTACAAGATCGTGTGGGGACTTGCGCCGGACCCCATCTCGACGCAGTTGCGCCAACTGGAGGCGCGGGTAGGGTTCATGCCGCTGATGGTCCTCATCCTCCTCCAATTTGTGGGTCTCAGCCCCATCACATGGATCATCCGCGCGGTGCAGGATGATGTCTTCAACCTCGTCCTGTGATTCGCGACCGTATCCGCCAGTTTCGTCATACGAACGTCGTCCCGTGCGAGGCGGACTTCGCGCTCGCCCGAGAGTGGCTGGCGCCGCTGCTGTTCGCGCTGTTCGCCAACCAGCACCCGCGCGACATCGTCCATAGCGCCAATACCGCCCGCTGGCTCCTCCATCGCGGGCACCGGGGGCCCGACCTGGTTGTAGCAGCGTTGCTCCATGACATCGGCAAAGGCCAGCAGCGGCGTGGCGATCGCGTGGTTTACGTCGTTGCAGACCAGCTGGGGCTCACGCGCACCGTTGCCAACTCACGCTCCCGGATCGAGCTGCGGCGGGCCATCGCCCGGACGGCCGACCATAGCGCGTCTGGCGCGCACACCCTGCTCGAGGCGGGCGCGACCGCGCGCGCGGTCGACCTCACGCGCCGCCATCATGAACCCGCGGGAGATGATCCTATGCTAGCCTTACTCCAGCAGGCCGACGCCGCCAACTGAGCAACAGCGGCCTCCCGGAGCACCCATGGCACAGTCTCGTATCGCCATCATCGGCACCGGCCTGATCGGTACTTCGCTCGGGCTCGCCCTCCACGCACGCGCGGAGCGCAACTACGAGATCGTGGGCGTCGACCGCGACCGTGGCGCCGCCCGTGAAGCGAAGAAAATGGGCGCCCTCGATCGCGAAGTAGGGTCGCTCGAAGAGGTGCTGAAGGGCGCCGGCCTCGTGGTCATCTCCGTGCCCGTGCTCGCCGCCAAGCGCATCCTCCAGGAGATGGTCCCCTACCTCGAACCAGGCGTCATCATCACCGACACCTGCAGCACGAAGGCCGACATTCTCCGGTGGGCAGCGGAGTTCCTGCCCGAAAATGCCCATTTCGTCGGTGGCCACCCGATGGCCGGCCGCGAACAGTCCGGCCCCAAAGCCGCCGAGGCTGGCCTCTTCCACGGTGCCGCCTGGGCAGTGACGCCCTCGCCGCGCGCAAACGAATCCGCGGTCGAAACGGTTATCGGCCTGATTGAGGCGCTCGGTGCCGTGCCCCTCTACATCGACCCCGGTGAGCATGACAACTACGCAGCCGCCGTCAGCCATGTGCCCTTGCTGACCTCCGTCGCGCTCTTCCGCATGGTCCGCGACTCCCAGGGCTGGGAAGACGCGTCACTCCTCGCCGGCCCCGGATTCCGCGACCTCACGCGCCTTGCAAGCGGCGACCCGGCCATGTCGCGCGACATTATGGCGACGAACCGTGACTCCATCCTCCACTGGATCGGCCGCTTCCAGGACGAGCTCAACACTGTCCGTGCCGCGATCGAATCTGGCGGCGACGTGCTCACCGACCTTTTCACCTCCACCCAGGTCGACCGAGACGCCTTCATCCTCAACCCTCCGCAGCGCCGCATCCCAGAGGGAGTTGCTCCGCCCTCGACCCAGGACCAGATCGGACGCATGTTCGTCGGCGGCCTCTACGACAAGATGAAGAGCGCCGGGACCCCGCCTCCTCGCACGCGCGGCGACGATGCCGCCCTTCGCCGGAGGCTCGGCATTCCCGATGACGACGACCGCTAGCCGACCCGATCGCATTCGCGCCACGATCACGGTCCCGCCGGACAAGTCCATCTCGCATCGCGCCTTCATCTTCAACGCCATCGCCGACGGCCAGGCGACAATTGACGGCCCCCTGGAATCGGCAGACGTGCGCTCCACTGTTGCCTGCCTACGCGCGCTCGGGGTGGAGATCGACTGGCCCGATGGGGGGAGCCAGGCAACGGTGCGGGGCCGGGGCATGCACTCGCTCTTCGAGAGCGACACGGTGCTCGACTGTGGCAACAGTGGAACGAGCATGCGTTTGTTGGCGGGACTGCTCGCGGGCCATCCGATTCTCAGCGTCCTCACGGGCGACGAATCGCTGCGCAGGCGGCCGATGGCCCGCGTCATTTCGCCGCTCCGGCGGATGGGCGCCCATGTCCACGGGCGCAAAGGCGACACGCTCGCCCCGATCGTGATCAAGGGTGGCGGGCTCACCGCCATCTCGTTCGATAGCCACGTCGCATCAGCCCAGGTAAAGTCCGCCGTGCTGCTCGCGGGCCTTTATGCCGAGGGTGAGACGACAGTGCGCGAGCCTGCCGGCTCTCGCGATCACAGCGAGCGGATGCTTTCCGCAATGGGTGCGTCACTATCTGTCGATGGCCCGAGCATCCGTATCGTGCCCCCATCACGGCTCGCCCCGCTCTCGTTGCGCGTTCCCGGCGACATCTCCAGCGCCGCACCGTGGCTCGTGCTCGGAGCCTGCCACCCTGATGCCGAGATCCTTGTTCGGGCGGTGAACACCAACCCCACCCGCACCGGCATCCTCGATATCCTTGAAGCGATGGGCGCCAACATCGAGGTCGTCGAAGAGCGGTCCATGGGCGGTGAGCCCGTCGCCGACATCATCGTCCGCTCGTCTCGTCTCCACGGGACGGCGGTAGGCGGCTCGCTCGTGGCGCGTGCCATCGACGAACTCCCGCTCGTCGCCCTGCTTGCCGCACACGCCGAGGGTGAGACGATCGTCCGCGATGCGGCTGAGCTTCGCGCCAAGGAGTCCGACCGCATCGACTCCGTGGTGGAGGCGCTGGCACACATGGGAGTGCGCGTCCATGCCCGCCCGGACGGGTTCACGGTCAGCGGCCCCACGCCGCTCCACGCTGGCCGCGTCGACGCTCACGGTGACCATCGCATCGGCATGCTCGCGGGCGTGGCGGGTGCACTGGCGCCGGGAGCCACGCGCATAGAGAACGGCGCCGTCGAAGTCTCCTATCCCGCGTTCTGGCGCGACCTTCAACTGGCATCGGCGGCGGCAACCCTAGCGCCATAGGCCGTGGATGACGGATGTCAGTGGGTGACTTTTGCCGTCTGCTTGCTGTCCCTGTATCCTCCTGCTTCAGATATGCAGCCCGGATCGCCGCTTCCCGTGCGCTCTTACCACGGCACGAGCCGCGCGACCGCCGAGCTGATCCTTCACGAAGGGTTCGTTCCCAGCACCAGTACCTACGATTGGCTCGGTACGGGCATCTACTTCTGGCAGGATGCACCGCGCCGGGCTCGAGAGTGGGCGCAAACACACCACCCGGCAGCGCCAGCGGTCGTCGCCGCTACCATCGATCTTGTCGGCTGCATTGACCTCCTGGACATCGGCTGGCAAGACTCCATCGCGGGCGCATATCCTCAGTTCGTCGCATCGATGGCCAGGCACGGCATGCCACTCCCAGCCCAAACAGAATTGGCACATCGGTTAGATCGGGCTGTGCTTGAGTTTTTCATCGGCGTTCTCGGGGATCAAGGAGTTATAATCAGAAGTGTCCGCGCGGCCTTCGCCGAGGGGGAGCCGCTCTTTCCGGGGTCCGCCCTCACCCGGCGTGGCCATGTGCAAATTGCTGTTCGCGATCCGTCCACTATCCGCGACCTGGAGTTGCTCGACGCATGACTTCCGCATCTGACGCAGGCCGCATTCTCCGCGATCGCCTGAGGCGCATGTCGAAAGACGACTTCCGGAGAACCGCGGCTCGGTACAGCCCGGAGCTGCTTGACTACATGAACGGGGTTCAGCCGGACTCCAACGGCGTGGCTGCACACCCGGATGGCCGGGGCTCAGCGGCGCCGGAGCTCAGCCGCTCGCTGGTCATCGTCATCCACGGCCCCTCCGGGGTGGGCAAGGACACGATCATTGATCGCCTGCGTGAGCGCACCCACATTCGCCGCGCCACTTCCACCACCAGCCGCCCCCCGCGCCACTACGAGGAGCCGAGCGTCCACTACCACTTCGTCAGCGAGGACGAGTTCCAGCGCAAGATAGACGCTGGCGACTTCATCGAATACGCGCGCGTTTATAACCAGTGGAAGGGCGTGGAGAGGCGCGAAGTCGAGGACCCGCTCTCGCGTGGCGAGGACGTGATCATCCGCACCGATGTCCAGGGCGCGCGAACCTGGCGGGAAAAGCTCGACGGCGCGGTCTTCATTTTCCTCATGGCCGAAGACCGTGAGGCCCTGAAGGAGCGTCTCACGAACCGGGGCAGCGAGGACGAGCGTTCTCTCTCCGTCCGGATCGCCGAATTCGATGCCGAAATGGATGATGTCGAGAACAACGACTACAAGGTCGTCAACCGCCACGGCCGTCTCGACGACGCAATCGACGAGCTCATCGCCATTATCGAATCCGAGCGCGCCAAACCAGATCGGACGCCTCCGCGGCTCAAGGCGTGACTCCTCCTTCTCCCTTCTCCCCCCTCGCCCCGCCGCGTAGCATTCGCCTCCACATCCCCCGGAGGTGACGCGATGGACGCGGAACTCATTAGACTCTTTTCGCTCGAAGGGAAGACCGCGCTCGTAACGGGCGCTTCGAGCGGCCTCGGCGTGGCTTTCGCGCGGGGGCTCGCACGCGCCGGAGCCAACGTCGTCGTCACGGCCCGCCGCCAGGAGATGATCGACCAGACGGCCGCCATGGTGCGCTCTATTGGCCCGAAGGCGAGCGCCTGGACCGCGGACATCACGAACGAAGATCAGATCGAAGGACTCTTCGCACGCGCCGTGGAGGAGTACGGGCGCCTCGACATCCTCGTCAACAACGCCGGCTACACCGATCGTTCCGGCCTGCGCCACGACCAGGGGTCTCTCAAGCGCATGCGCTCCATCATCGAGCTCGACCTGCTCGCCACGATCAATGGCTGCCGCATTGCGGGGGCACAGATGATGAAGCAGGGCGAGGGCTGCATCATCAACGTCAGCTCCATCCTCGGGCGTGTCGGCAGCGAGTTCCGAGCTGCCTCCTACCACGCGGCGAAGGGCGGTGTCGATGCCCTCACGCGCGTGCTCGCGATCGAGTACGCGCGCGAGAACATCCGCGTGAACGCCATCGCCCCCGCCTACTTCGCGGGCACGGAGATGATGGACAAAGTCTTCGAGGCGACGCCAGGTACGAAGGTGCAATCCGAGACGCGGACGCCCATGGGCCGACTCGGCCAGCCCGAGGACCTCGAGGGCGCCGTCGTCTTCCTCGCCAGCGACGCCGCCCGCTATATCACCGGCCACATCCTCTACGTCGACGGCGGCTGGACCGCCGGCGGCGGCTACCACCAGCTCGCCCCACCGTGGGAATCCGAGCCGGGGAAGCAGATCAGCTTCTAACTCAACGTTGATAGGGCACGCGGATACCCGGATCGTCGGCGGGAAAGTCCGTCGTGTCCCGCGTCACGAGGATGCAGTTCATGGCACGCGCTGTGCCCCAGATGACCGCGTCGGGAAGCTTGATCCGCCGTTCGATTCGGATCGCCGTTGCTTGCTCGGCAACCTCGGGCGTGAGGCTTCGAAGGTCGAACCGGTCGAGCAACCGGCGAGCCCGGGCTTCGATTCCCATTATCCGCGCGCCAACCATCAGCTCGATCCAGCTCACGATGCTGACAGAGGGATCGTCATACCGCTCGAACTCAATCACGGCCTCATCGACCCCCTCAAGCAGGTCGGCGAGCAGGTTGGTATCAAAGACAGCTCTCACTCGCGTTCCCATTCCGAGTGCAGCTCGGCTATGATTTCGCGCAAGCGCGTCGCTTCGTCCGCTGAGATTGAGCCAAAGACTTCGTCGAGGTCACCTTCCGGCTCACCAGCAAGGAGCAGGTCTACGGCCTCCCGCACGGCTGCCGCGCGTGACACATTCTTCCGCTTTCGCAGGCGGTCCAGGCCGGCCACCTGTTCCGGCGTGAGGTCGATGATCGTTCGCATGGCGTCATCATAGCATGATGACGCCCGCCCCGGCTCGACCCCTCGGCTCGCTACGCCACGCGCGTAGCCAGTCGTTTCACAAGGCCGATGTCCCCCTCCGGCAGGTAGCCCGTCTCGCCTGCCAGTGCCAGGCCCTCGGTATTGTCCTGGCTCACCATCACGTACACATACCTCGCGCCCGCGCTGAGCAAGTATTGTTCGGCATGCGACATCAGCTCGTGCCCCAGCCCGTGAGAGCGGTGCGACCGGGCGACGGCGACGTGATAGATGTACGCGCGCCACCCGTCGAACGAAGCGATTGCGCTCCCGATGACCTCGTCGCTGTCGATGGCGATGAGCACGGCGCTGGTCTCGCCAGACACGAGGGCGTCCCATTCATCGGGGGCTGCGCGGGTCAGCCCGGTGCTCTCCCAGAGACGCTGGACGGCTTCGCTATCGGCCTTTTCGGCCGGGCGGATCTCGACGGTGGTCGTCGGCGACATAGATCATTCACCTCTTCGTTGGCCGTCGCGCTTCGCGTGCAGCCTCCCGAACCACCATTATCGCAGGCCCGTATAGCCCCCTTGATCCGCGACCGGACGGGCTATGCCATCTTCGCCTGCAGCCGCCGGTCGAGGGCGGCGAGGAAGTCCTCGGTGGTGAGCCACGGGGCGTCCTTGGAGATGAGGATGGCGAGATCCTTGGTCATCTCGCCGTCTTCGATCGCTTCGACGCAGACCGCTTCCAGGCTTTCGGCGAAACGCGTGACCTCGGCCGTGTTGTCGAGCTTGCCGCGATGCGCGAGGCCGCGCGTCCACGCGAAGATCGAGGCCACGGGGTTCGTACTCGTCTTCTCGCCGCGCTGGTGCTGACGAAAGTGGCGCGTGACGGTGCCGTGCGCGGCCTC
>JBKKBS010000158.1:0-2730 GCA_046713815.1 Tepidiformaceae bacterium | reverse complement strand
CCTCGACCCCGGAGGCCGCAGGCCTCCTACCGCTCAAAACTCGCCAGCGTCGCCCCCATCACATCAATCGTCTCGCGCGCGCTCCAACGATCCTTCCCGTTGTAGATGAACGAGAAGGCCAGTGGTTCGCCGTTCTTCGCGGTGACGTAGCCGCCCAGCGCGATGACCTCGTTGGTCGTTCCGGTCTTGGCGTGCAGGTTTCCCTGGGCTGGCGTCAGGCGCATGCGATGCCTCAGCAATTCCGACTCGCCGGCAACGGGCAGGGAGGCGTGAAAGTCTGCCGACCACGGGCTTCTGTGCGCGTAAGAGAGGAGTTGTACGAGGGAGCGCGGTGTGATGCGATCGAGCGTGGAAAGACCGCTGCCATCGGCGGCGTAAACCGCATCGGGTCGGGCGCCCACCAGATTCGTCATGAAATGCCGCAGTGCCGCATTCCCCGAGGCCGCCGAACCGATCCCCGCCGCGTCGGCGCTGCGCGCGGCGTTGCGGAAGATGAGTTCGGCGAAGTGGTTGATGCTCTCGCGGTTCATGACGCTCGCCATCGTGGCGAGGGCCGGTGACGGAAGCGATGCGACTTTGGCCGAGGCGTTAGGCGTGGAGGCCAGGCGCGTCGCGCCGCCGACGGCGATCCCCTGGCTCTCGAGGGCGCTCCGGAATGCACCGGCGGTGAACAGCGCCGGATCGTGCACGACGACCTGATAGGCTCGCGGCGTCGCCCTGGAACCGATCCACCCTGATGCGACCAATGCACCATCGGCGCGACGGGCGACACGTACCCTCGCCCCTCGGCTTCCCGCCACCTGCTTGACGGTGCTGACCAGCTTCGTGGTGCCGGACGCGGGCTCCAGCTGCACCTTAGCCGACCCCTTGCCCGCGGTGATACGGACGACGGCGAGATTCTCGTTGAGTGAGAGCGACGAGACGCGCGCGGCGTAACCGGCCTCGGAGTAGCGCGAAAGCCAGCCATCGGGGATCATCTTCGCTTCGAAAGACGTGGCGTCGCCGATCAGGTCACCCCGCACACGCCTGATCCCAGTCGCCGCCACCATCCTTGCCAACGTCGCCATCGGGGCGCCGGGATCGTTCCCCGGCACAAACCGCATGGACAAGGCGGGGTCGCCGCCTCCGCGTAAGTAGAGATTGCCGTTCAGCGTTCCGTCGGCTCCCACGGCACCGTCGCGAAAGACGTCGGTGGTGAACTGATGGCCGGGTCCGAGGCGTTCAAAGGCGAGCGCCGTGGTGTAGAGCTTCATGGTCGACGCCGGGACGAGCGCGACGTCGGCGTTATAGGCGTACAGCGTATCGCCGCGCGCGAGCGAGACGACAACCACTCCCCACGTTCCGCTGCGAACGCGGGCGCCGAGGAACGTGGCCATGTCATTCGCCAACGCTGTCGGGCCGTGCGGTGTCGTGAAGTGCAGGGTGGGACGCCCGACAGGCCGCGTGCGTTTCGGTGCGCGTCGCGCCGACTTGGAGCGCGTCGACTTGGAGGAGATGGAGCGCTGTTGCGCAGGCTCGGCGGCAGCACCTCTTGCCGCGCCTGTCGTCGCCTTGAGGGCAGCAGCCTGTGCGTACGCTTCCTGAACGGCCGACGTCAAAACCGCGCCGGACAGCGCCGTGAGACATACCGTAGCGCGCACTCGGCGCGACATCGTGATCCAGGTCATGACGATGGGTACCCTCCAGCACGAATACCTGGCGCCATCGTCAGGCGCCTGAGGCACTTACACCTTCAAGAAGATCCGGCGGCGATACAGAAGCCAAACTATGCCTGTCCACACGAGGACGAAAGTGAGTGCGAAGAGCAACGATGCATCACGCGGCTCGAGCCAACTGGCATAGGCACGGTCGTAGATCACACGCTGAACAGGTACACTCTCACTTCCTACCTGCACTTTCACCAGCGAATAGATAGTGCGCGCCATCATTCCGGAGCCGACGAATGCCACAATCGGATTCATTCCGAACCAGACGAATGGCTTCGTCCACCACGTAATGCCTAACTCATCGACGAGCCAGGTACAGACTGCGAGGACCACCGCCGCCATTCCCGCACTGAAGAGCACGTAGCTGCTCGTCCAGAGGCTCTTGTTGATCGGGAAGGACCAGTCCCAGATCAAACCCGCGACCATCAGGATCGATCCCACCGCGAACAGACCGGTCAGGCGCTCGCTGAGCGGCCGGCCCTCCTGCAGCCAGCGTCCGGCAATGACGCCGAACATCAGCGTGCCGATCGCGGGGAGGGTCGAGAAGAGCCCTTCGGGGTCCCAGGTTTTCGAATTGCGCCAGAGATGATTGTCGAGGAGCGCGCGATCGATCCAGGCAGAGAGCACGGCGGATGGATCGTTTAGGAGGAGCTGCCCCATGCCACGTCCCGGGACCGGGATCAGGGTCATTGCGAACCAGTACCCGAACAGGATCACGGCGATGATGACCACTTGCTGCTTGAGCGACGTACGCAGCGTCAATAGCGCTCCACCGATGTACGCCAGACCGATGCGCTGTAGTACCCCCGGGATCCGGATGCCGGTGATGCGATCGAGCGGATAGAACGGAAAGGCGGCCAGAAGGAGGCCCAGGAGGATGATCAGCGAACCACGCCTGAGAATCTGCCTGACGAGAGCGGAATCGCTATCACCGCGAGCGCGCCGTGCGGAAAGGGTCAGGCTGGTCGTGATGCCAACAATGAAGAGAAAGAACGGAAAGATCAGATCGGTCGGCGTCCACCCA
>JBKKBS010000157.1:0-3126 GCA_046713815.1 Tepidiformaceae bacterium | reverse complement strand
CCCGCCGCAGCTCACCGACGCTCAGGTGGCGCAGATTCGCGCTTTGCGCGAGGCCTTCATCGTCGCGTACAAGGCGGACTTCGAGATAATTGCCGCGGTCGCGGCAGAAGCGCGCGCCGCGAAACAGGCCGGGAAGTCGGCTGCCGAGATTCGCTTGATTCTGGAGAGGGCGAGCGCGGCGCACGAGCGTATTCGAGCGGCGGAGCTAAAGCTGCACGCGGACATCGACGCCCTTCTGAGTGCCGAGCAGCGCGCCTCTCGATGCCTTCAGATCGGACCCAAACCGATCGTTCACCTGCGCAAAGGCTGATCGCGTACTTCGCACGTCGCAACGAGCCCTCGGCCGACACCGGCCGGGGGCTCGTTCCATTGCGACTGGACGCATTGGGGGCCGGCACTCACTATAAAGCAGGTGATCGTCGCGCGCGCTTCGTTCTGGAGCGACTGGAAAGCCAACGCGAGGTTCGTCGAGTGGACGAGAGCGCGACAGAGTTACCGATCGAATCGAGAACAAACGGTGCCGAAATGCTTGCGGCACTCTTCGCTGAGGCGCCCATCGGCCTGGCGATGATCGATCGAGACTTTCGTTTTGTTCGCGTCAATCGGTGTATCGCAGAGCTTTTGGGCGCGACGCCTGAAGCCATCGCGGGACAACGCTTTGCCGACGTGACCCCGAGAGGTGCTGCGAGCTTCGAGCCACACCTTCGGCGCGTGCTTCAACTTGGCGAAGTCATCGACAACGTTGAAATACGATGGCCGATCCTGGGGGAGACGGAGATCGATCACGCCCGGAGTGCCCAACTCTTACCGCTGCGCGATTCGGACGGGGAGATCGTGGGAGTCGCGCTGCTCGTCCCCGAAGCTTCGCAGTCGACGCAGAACACGCGGGAGACGCAGGCGGCGCTGCGGCAGAGTCGCTATGTTCTGCACGGCGTGGTCGAAGGCACCACGGCGGTGGTGTTCGCCAAGGACGGCGCTGGCCGTTATGTGCTGCTGAACAACGCTGCCGTCGGCTTCCTCGAGCGCCCACGTGCAGAAATGTTGGGACGGACCGATAGCGAGCTGTTTGAGCCGGCAGTAGCCGAGCGGATCCGGGAGGACGACCGGAGAGTCCTGGCGAGGGACACGACGCAGACGTACGAAGAGGAAATTCCCGACTCGGAAGGAAAGTCGCGAGTCTTCGTCACCACCAAGGGGCCGCTTCGCTCGCCCGATGGCGCGGTGGTTGGCGTGTTCGGAATCTCGCGGGATATCACCGCAGGGCGCAACGAGGAGCTGGCAGCGCGCGCCAAGAGCGAGACCCTGCGCGGCTTCTTTGATGCACCGGGAGTGTTCATGTGCGTGTTCGATCTGACGCCAGACGAGTCCGACTTCGTCTACGTCATGCCTAACAGCAGGATGGCCGAGTATCACGGAACGACCTCGGAGCAGTTGACGGGCAGGACGGGCACCGAGGTCGGGATGGCCGGCGAGCAGTTGGCGTGGTGGATTGACCGCTTCCGGATGGTGCGCGAGACACGCGAGCCGCTCAGCTTCGAGTACTCGATGGTCCGGAACGAACGGACGAGCTGGTTCTACGGCTCGCTCAGCGCGATCGAGCTCAATCCGGGCAGCGCGCCGGCGATCTGTTTCGTGGCCACCGACATCACCGAGCGCAAGGTACTGGAGGAGCGACTGCTGCAATCGCAGAAGCTCGACAGCCTCGGCAGGCTCGCTGGCGGCGTTGCACATGACTTCAACAACCTGCTCACGGTCATACTCGGCAACGCCGCGTTCGCGTCGGATACTCTTCCGCGCGGCAATCCGGTTGCGCTCGAGCTCAAGCAGATCAATGACGCCGGGAGACGAGCCGCGGAGCTTACGCGCCAGCTGTTGGCCTTTGCCAGGCGCCAAGTCATCGAGCCGCGTCCGATCGACCTGAACGCCCTGACGATGAAGGTGGACGGACTGCTGCGTCGACTCATCGGCGAGCACATCGAGCTGGTCACGGTGCTCGCACCCGATCTGGCCACGGCGCTGGCCGATGAAGGACAGATCGAGCAGGTACTGGTGAATCTCGCCGTGAATGCGCGCGATGCAATGCCCGAGGGTGGCAAGCTGACCATCGAGACCGCGAACGTCCGGCTCGACCGTTCGCACCTGCCACGCGAGGCGGAGTTCATTCCCGGCGACTACGTGATGGTCGCGATCTCCGATACCGGCGTCGGAATCGCGTCGGATCAGATGGAGCACATCTTCGAGCCGTTCTTCACCACCAAGGCGCCGGGGCACGGCACGGGGCTTGGACTGGCCACGGTGTACGGTATCGTCAGGCAGAGTGGGGGTCAGGTCATCGCGTACAGCGAGCCTGGGCGCGGGGCCACGTTCAAGGTGTACCTGGCCCGGGCTGGGCGCGATGTGGAAGAAGCGGAGGCCGACGCGCCAACAAGCGTGCGGCGCGGCACTGAGACGATCCTGCTGGTCGAGGACGATCACGCGGTGCGCTCCGTTGCCCTGCGCGCGCTTCGGCAGCACGGCTATCGCGTTCTGGAAGCCACAGACGGATCAGAGGCGATTCAGCTCGCCGAGAAGTTCGCCGGCGCGATCGATCTGCTGCTGACGGACATCGTGATGCCGCAGATCGGCGGACGCGAGCTGGCGCGCCGCCTGACGACCCGGCGCCCATCACTGCGCGTGCTCTGTACGTCCGGGTACGCTCCGAATGCGATGCTTCGTCACGGGGAGATCGACGACGAGGTCGCATTCCTTCCCAAGCCGTACGTTCCGCAAGTGCTGCTCGACAAAGTCCGCGCGGTTCTTGATCAGCCAGCGCCGTTGCCCCGTGCCAGTCACGGCAGCTCGCGCCTCAGGTAGCGCATCGCGACTCCGTCGGCAACCAGGTCGTCGATTCTCGCTTCTTCCCTGAAGCCGCACTGTTCGAGCGCTTGCCGCACTGGCGCGAGCGGCGGCGTGTCGGCGAGCTCCATCATCGCAAAGCGTGCCAGCGACGCATGCAACTCGCGGAGGGCCGCCCGGATGAGGGCGCGACGCACTCCCCCGCCGTCCGCGTCCTCGCCGGCGATCACGGCACGGATCCGTCCCGCTCCCTGCGCTCCGGCGACGCTGCCGAACAGGATGGCGCCGGCG
>JBKKBS010000156.1:0-2696 GCA_046713815.1 Tepidiformaceae bacterium | reverse complement strand
TATGCGGCGGAGATCCAGGCCATCCTCGGCGACGTCGACGACAGCCAGCTCCGTCCATCGGCCATCGTGCTTACCGCTCAGGCCGAGCTTGGCCGCCTGACAGCGTCGTCTGCTGATGCCTGGGGTGCCGCGGCTCTGGCCTGGGAGCGCGCCATGGAGCCATATCGCGAGGCGTATGCCGGTTGGCGGCTGGCCGAAGCACATCTGCTGAGCGGGCGCGGTCGCGAGGAGGCCACCCGGCGCCTGCGCGACGCGTGGATCGTGGCCCAGCGGCTCGGAGCGCGGCCCCTGGCCGACGAGATTGGCGCTCTTGCCCGTCGGGCCCGTATCGAACTCACGTCGCCAGAGCCCGGCTCAGCGGCGGTAGCACAAGAACCAGCCACGCAGCTCGGCCTGTCGAGCCGCGAGCTTGAGGTGTTGGCCGTTCTGGCTCGAGGTCTGACCAACCGCCAGATCGCAGCGGAGCTGTTCATCACCGAGAAGACAGCCGCAAACCACGTCTCCAACATCCTCTCGAAGCTCGGCGTATCCAACCGACTAGAGGCGGCAGGCATCGCTTACCGCGTCGGGCTGGTGATACCCGGAGACGACGTTCCGATCTGAAAGAGCGAGTACTTCTGGGATCCCCGGGTCCATAGGCACGCGGTCAGGAGGTCGACGGGACGACCCTTGCCGAGGGCTTTAGATGCGATCGGGACGCTGCCGCCCAGGTGAGAGCCGTCAGGACCAGGGCGCCCGCCCCGAGCGCCAGGTCGGCAGGATTGAGTACGAGCCCCTTGTCGGGGCCGCCGACCCGAAGGTCGATGAAGTCCGTGACCGTGCCGAGCAGGAGCCGATCCGTGAGGTTGCCCAGGGCGCCGCCGAGCTGCAGTCCGATCGACACGGCCAGGAGCCGGGTGAGCCGCGGATCCCTGGCTCTGACCGTTGCGACCTGCCAAAAGCCAAGCGCAAGCGCGAGGACAAGGAGTAGGGCCAGCCAGCTGCCTTCGATGAGTCCGAAGGCGCTGTCCGCGTTGTCTGTCCGCAGGAGTCCGAGCGGCCCGACGAGGGCCACCCGGTCACACTCGCTGACAGGCGGTCGGTAGCAGAGGCTCAAGTGCTCCCGGACCGCGAACTTCGCGCCCTGATCGAGGAGCACCACCACGCCCGCCGTGACCACCGTCAGCCGGATCAGCGTCTTTAGAACTTTCACTGGAATGACTCCGTAGGTCCCAAGCGCCGAATTACTACCACTTGATACGAGGCGCTGCGGCCGCGACGAACACGACGATCGGCGCGGCGAGGGTGATGAGTCGGAATGCGAGCTGCTTCATCGAGTGATTCCTTTCAGAACTTGAGTCTGGGAGCTGCGGCCGCGACGTTGCTTCGCGTCGTCGTCTCCCTACCTAAAAGCGAAGCTTGGGCGCGGCAGCGGCCACGAACACGGCGATCGGAGCGGCGAGGATGATGAGTCGAACCAGGAGGTGCTTCACGTTGTCGTCTCCCAACCTAAAGGCGGATCTTCGGCGCTGCCGCCGCGACGAACGCGACGATCGGCGCGGCGAGGGTGATGAGTCGGAATACGAGCTGCTTCATCGAGTGATTCCTTTCAGAACTTGAGTCTGGGAGCTGCGGCCGCGACGAACACCGCGATCGGCGCGGCGAGGACAACAAGCCTCAGAACGAGCTGCTTCATCGAACTGTCTCCTATCGGACCATCCGCTCCGACGACGAATCGCCAGTGGTCGGCGATGCAGCGAACATATGGCTGCGAGCCCCGGCGGTCATGAGCAGTCCTACCCAATCGGACGTTGGCGCGACCCCCAAACGCATCGCGGACAGGCGAGCCAGTGCGGCGACCTCGATGAGCAGCCGTCCGGAAAACGCTTCCGAATGGAACCACGCAGGTTGGCGGTGGGGATCGGCCCGAGAGCAGGCTCTGATCGCCGAGCTCTTACTTCGGCGATGGTCGTCGCCGATTGTGGCGCGGCCCAGTCTCGACGACCTACGGGCCTTCGTGAACGTCGGCGACGCTGACGTTGTTGACGGTCACGTCGGCCGCTTGCTGGCTAGCTGCTCCCCACGCGTTCCGGCCGCTTGGTCCGTCATTCGCCCTCTGTTTGGCGGCAACAAGCCTCCGCGGAGTCGATCGGGGGGAGCTCGCGTGCTGCAGCGAATCATGTTCAGAAATCAGCCCACTTCGCGCACCAATTTGCGCAAGCTGCGCACAGTGATCGCTCAAGACGTCCACGCCAACGCTGGGAGTACGATCGGTTGACCCTGCGGAGCTTTTATGACCCTCGCAATCGGCACGATCCTCGGCCCCTACCGCGTCGAGTCCCTGCTCGGGCGAGGCGGCATGGGCGAGGCCTTCTTTCCTACCTCCAGAACGTGGACGAAGGGGGAATGGAAGTCTTCACGATGAAGCGCGAGCGCCCCGCTGCGCGAATGACGCCGTCGCCAACCACTACTTAGCCGGGCGGCAAGGTCGAGGGCTCATCCATGAAGACATAGGTGTAGGTTTGGCTGAGAAGAACTTCAGCTTCGACGACGAACTCTTCGAAGTTCCCTCGGTCAGCGCTCTCGACAATGACGACCAGTGGCTCGCCCGGAGCCCCCTCGGGGACGACCCCGTCCCAGGCCGGAAGCACCCGCACCCACGCGCCAGGCCGAAGGTAGAGCCACTCGTCCTGCTCGTCTCTGCCCGCGGATGGGGC
>JBKKBS010000155.1:0-6884 GCA_046713815.1 Tepidiformaceae bacterium | reverse complement strand
TCCGCGGATTCGACGAGCCGATCGACGTGTACCGGGTGTCCTGACGAAGGTAGACTCGCAAGCGTGAAGCTTCGCCTCGAGAAACCCTGGACCGACCTGACGCCCGATAACGCGACGAAGCTGCCGGGCCAGCTCGGCGTGTACCAGGTAGCTGACGGCGCCGGCGTGATTCAGCACATCGGCTTCGCGGGCGGGCGGGAGCCCTTCGGACTGCGCAGTGCCCTCCAGCGGGAGTGTGCGGCGCATCCCTCCGGCCACCGCTTCCGCGTCGAGGTCAACAACCAGTACCAGACGCGCTGGCGCGAGCTGCTCATGCTCCACGTGCTAGACCACGGCGCCCTGCCGCCCGAAAACGAGACCGACCGCCCTGCCTCCCTCGGGCGCCTGGGCTGACGAGGAGACACACATGGAACTCGAACTGAGCGACGAGCAGAAGATCATTGTCGACACCGTGCGCAAATTCGTGCGCAACGAAGTGGTGCCGCTCGAGGCTGACCTCGACCCCGACGGCAGCGAACTCGACCCCGCCGACCACGCCCGCCTCACGGACACCGTGAAGCAGATGGGATTCTACGGGCTCGACATCCCGGGCGAGTATGGCGGGCCCGGCATCGACCTGGTCACGCGCACGCTCATGGCGATCGAGATGGCCCAGCACCGCGCGGGGCTCTACACGCCCTGCTACGGCGTCTTCGGCGGCGCTGGCCTCGCCCAACTCTTCGAGGCCAACGAAGACCAGAAACAGCGTTACCTCTACCCCACGCTGAGGGGCGAGAAGCACGGCTTCTTCGGACTCACCGAGCCCTCCGGCGGCGCCGACCCCGCGCGCGCCATCCAGACGAAGGCGGTCAAGGACGGCGACGACTGGGTGATAAACGGCAGCAAAATCTTCATCTCCGGCGCCGACCGCGCGGACTACGGCATCGTCTTCGCGCGCACGGATGCATCCAAGGGCCGGGGCGGGATCACCTGCTTCCTCATCGACCGCGATATGCCGGGCTTCCATGTACGCCGGGTGGTGCACACCCTCCGCTCGACCAGTTACGCCACCGAGCTCCAGTTCGAGGACCTGCGCGTGCCCGCCGCCAACGTGCTCGGCGAAGTGGACAAGGGCTTCGGCATCGCCAACGACCGTCTCAGCCGCCAGCGCATCCCCTACGCCGCCGGCTGCATCGGCATCGCCGTCGCCGCCCAGGAGATGGCCATTTCCTACGCCAACCAGCGCGTGACCTTCGGCGACATCCTCGCCAGCCGCCAGGCGATCCAATGGATGATCGTGGACAACGAGATCGACATCCGCACCAGCCGCTGGCTGACGCTCGCCGCCGCCGAGCTGGCGGAGAAGGGCAAGCCGTACCGCACCGAAGCGGCGATGTGCAAGCTGGTGGCGAGCGAGGCCGGCGGCCGCGTGGTGGACCGCGCGATGCAGATCCACGGCGGCTACGGCATGACCAAGGACCTCCCCCTCGAGCGCTGGTACCGGGAGATCCGCATCCGCCGCATCGGCGAAGGGCCGAGCGAAGTGCAGCGCCTGATCATGGCCCGCGACCTCCTCGGCGGCTCCTTCCACTGACCCAAACTGAGTCCGAGCGCGAGCGTCAGCGAGCATGCAATGTCCCGAACCCGAAATCACGTCCGAACAACCACGCGCATGAAAATCGGAGTGTCTCGGTGATTTGGAAAACAGTCCGTTAACGACGCGCGGGCAGGCTGTTGGTTATGCAGCTCTCCACGAACGTGGGCGTGATCGAGTTCCGCCTTGCAGACGACGCGCCGCGGAACGTACCCGAATTCCGGGGGCGGCCGTTCACCCTGCTGGACGACGGCACGGAGGTGCAGGTGCTGACCGAAGGAAGCGCCCGCTACCTGCTGGTCGACCACCGGCGAGACCCTGAGCGTCCGCCGCGGGTCGAGTTCTGGGAATGCGTCGCGGCGCCGGAGGTGGAGCTGGCGGGCCTCTGGGCGGTCTGCGATGCGATGTCTGCTTCGAATTAGCGCTTTCGGTCCGCGGTCGCGTATCGTGCGGCAACGATGCGATTCAAGGCACTCGCGTTTGACCTCGATGGCACGCTGCTGAACCCCGCGGAAGAGGTGAGCCCGCGCAACCGCGCGGCCATCGCCGACGCGCGGCGGGCCGGGCTACAAATCATCATCGCCAGCGCGCGCTGGATGAGCCTCGCCTCGAAGGTCGCCGTCGAAGTCGATGCCTCGCCCGTCGTCATCGCCTGCTCCGGCGCGCAGGTCCGCCGCCTTACGGACGGCCACGACCTCCTCGACCTTCACCTGCCGGACGCCTTCGTCGACGAACTCTACGCTATTTGCGATTCGGTGCGCTGTATCGCCACCATTTGTGCGGGCGACCGCGTGGTGGTGAAGCTCGAGGGTGGCAGCGTCTCCGGGGACGCCCCGGACGGGATGGAGTTCACGGACTCCCTGGCGGCGGCGCTGCCGGGGGCGCATGCCCGCATTGCGCTCGTCCAGGGCACCGACGCATACGCCCGCATCATCGAAGAACTCGCCCCGCGCTGGTCGGAGTTCGTGCGCTTCGTGGAATCAACCTCATCACGCGGTAAACCGATCCTCACCATCACCGCCGCGGGCGCGGATAAGGGGGTCGCGCTCGCCATCGCCTGCGCAGAGCTCGGCATCGAGCCGGAAGAGGTGGTCGCATTCGGTGACGCGGACAACGACATCGAAATGTTCCGCGTGGCTGGCGCGGCAGTCGTCATGGGACAGGCGAAAGGTCATGTACGCGACCTCGCCACCTTCGTTACCGACACCTGCGAAGACGATGGCGTCGCGGTGGCCGTCGAACGCTTGCTCGCACGAGGGACGCTCGCATAGTCGCTCTCCGCCACGCCCGACCTTGACTCTTCGTGCATGGGGGCTGCCATGCTGTTGCGTTCTTGCGAGGCTTCTCGCGGTACTTTGGTTGACGTTGGCGCTATTCCGCCGCAGGCCTGAGATCATGAACCGAACACACCTCCCGCGGCGCCGTGCGACAGCGGCCGACAGCGAACAGTGCCTGGTGCTCTCGCTTAGCGGGCAGAGGATTGGCGTGCTTGGCCGATTTGCTGGCGACCGTTTCAGCGTTAAGACGCCCAGCGGCGAGACGCTCTGGCTTTCGAGTTCCGCGATCTACCTTGAGAACCCGCTTTATGTCGAACTCATCTGCCTGACGGATGGTCTGAGCCGATATATCGTGGACCCGCCGGAGACGCGACGCTTCAGCCGTCTGAATTACGCGCCCGGCTCCTGAGGAGCCACAATAGGCACCCTGTCGCCGGACTCGCTGAGGCCTGTCGGCTCGCGGTCAGGCGTTACTCCCGGCCTCCGAAACCGGCTCAAGCGCTGTTAGGACCTGGTCGCGCCGTGGGTGGTGCAGGCGTAGCCGGAGTTCCTCCATCGCGTGATAGAGCGTCTTCGTGGCATCGGGGACGGATGTCCCGGGCGCGAATCGGATAGGCGGCCCGAACGCTCCACGCACGGGTCCCGGCTCCTGGGCGAGGCTCCCCTTGGGCCGGATCTCGCGCAGCCCCTCAAGGTAGAGCGGGACGACGGGGACTCCCTTCGCAAGCGCAATCAACGAAACGCCATGCTTGAAGTGCGCCATCTTCCCGGTCGTGGAACGAGTGCCCTCGGGGAAGATGGCGACGGACCAGCCTTTGTCCAGAAGCCACTCGCCGTATTCGAGCGATGAGCGTCCGCCGCCGCGCTTGATCGGCCAGGTGTTCAGGCTTAGCGAGTTCCACCAGCCTTGTTTCTGCATGCCCTTCCGTCCCTTGAGGAACCAGCGGTCCGCCGCCCCGCCAAAGGTAATGCGGCGGCGGTAGCGCTCCGGCAACGCCTGGATGAGCGCCAGCGAATCGAAGTGACTGCTGTGGTTGGCGATGAAGATGGCGGAGCCCTTGAGATCTTTCAAATGCTCCCGCCCTTCGATGTCGAAGGGCTTAAACCAGCGGCGCGTGTGGCGCGTGACGACGTAATAACGCAGCGCGCGGCGCCCGGCTTGCGCCCACCAGTTGATCTGCCACTTATATGGTCCCGTTGTCTCGGTCGACTGACCGAGCAACCGCGTGAAGAGGGAGAGGTCGATAGCGGGAAGGATTGTCGTCTTGCCACGGCCCGCGGTCCCGCGTTCCGCCGCGATGCGCAGCGCCGCCGCGTTGTCGGGCGCCTCGATGATGCTCATGAAATCGTACTTACCGACGAGCCCGAACTGCGAAACGACCTTGCCGTCCAGCGACGCCACCTCGTCGCGCACGGCTTCGAGCTGTGCGGGGGCGTTGTCCCGGATCGTGCGCAGACCGTGCGCGTTCAATTTCGTGAGGACGATGTAGGTGCTCATCGGCGCGCTATTCCGGGGCGGGCTTCCCGGCCGCGCCGAGCATCTTCGTAAACGTATCCACCGCGATCGCCGGGAGGGTCGTGATCTGCACCGTGCCACGCGCGCCCAGTTCGACGGAGATGCGCGCGATCACCTCGTTGCTCGGCGCCTCGACCACGTTCACGAAGTCGTAGCCGCCGAGCACGGCGTATTGTGCCGTGACGCGCCCGCCCATCTCCTCGATCTCCTTGTTCACCGCGTTGAGCCGTTCCGGGCGCTCCTTGAGCGTCTTGCGGCCCTCGTCCGTGAGTGTGCTGAGCAAAATATATGTCGCCATAAGTCGCCCCCTTGCGATGGAGGCTGATACTATGCCGCCCCCGGTGCCATGTAAACGGATGTTGAGCCCGAGGCGAAAGGATTACCCCGCATGAAAGCCGCAATTTGGAACGCCAATGGCAACCTCGATATCGTCGACCGCCCGGTGCCGGACCCTGCCGCGGGATCGGTCCGCCTCCGCGTCGAGAGCGTGGGCATCTGCGGGACGGACCTGCACTTCTACCGAGGGGACTTCCCGTCCCCCGCGGGACTCCTGCCAGGCCACGAAGTGAGTGGCGTGGTGGACGAGGTTGGTGAGGGTGTAAGCGTTGCGCTGGGCACGCGCGTCGCGGTCGAGCCACTCCTCTCCTGCGGAGAGTGCCTGCATTGCCGCACGGGACAGTACAACCGGTGTGTGTCGCGGAAATTGCTGGGGGTGAGCGGCGCGCGTGGCGGGATGGCCGAATACATGGTTGCCCCGGAACGGAACCTCTACGCCCTTGGCGAACGCGTGCCCGAGGGGATCGGTGCGCTCGCGGAACCGATCGCCGTATGCATTCGCGGGCTGAGGCTGGCCGGCGTGGCGTTGGGCAGCACGGTCGCAATCATCGGCGGCGGCAGCATCGGACTGCTGTCGGCATGGGTGGCACAGAGCAGCGGTGCGTCCAGCATCATCGTCATCGCACGCCATCCCCACCAGCGGGAGGCTGCGGAGGCGCTGGGGGCGCGCGCCGTTTCCGATGTCCGAGAGGCGCTCGCCCTGCTGCACGGAGGCGCTGACTGCGTCATCGAAACGGTGGGCGGCACGGCTCGCACACTGGTTGATGCCACGCAACTCGCACGTCCCGGGGGGACGGTCGCGATGCTCGGCGTCTTTACAGGAGAGACGGCGCTCCCGGGCCTTGAGTTCTCCACCAAGGAACTCACGCTCGCCGGGTCGAACTGCTATGGCATGGGACCCGCGCGATCCGACTTCGCGGCGGCCGTCGACCTCCTGGACATCGGCTGGGGCGAAATGGAGCCACTTGTTACGCACACGTTCGCGTTGGCCGAAGTGAACGCCGCTTTCGAGGCTGCGGCGGACAAGTCTGGAGGCTCGCTAAAGGTGCATATCCGCGCGTAAGGTATCGCGATTTCGGCGGTAGCCTGGCCTCGGCGGCCACGTCACACAGGCAAGAGGCCCACCTCGCGGTGGGCCCCTTCTGGATACTACTGCCTCGGACTTAGACCGAGCGCTCGGAGAGCCAGGTGTCGAGCTGAGGCCAAAGGCGGTGGATGGCGTTGCCGCCCGCCACAAGGCTCACATGGCCGCCCTTGAGCACGATCTCGTGCTTATCTTCGCTGCCCACGAGCTCCATCAGGTCCTTCGATGCCTCGCGCGGGACGATGTGGTCATGTTCCGCGGCGACATGCAGAACGGGCACCGTGATGTTCTTCAGCGCGACTTCGATGCCACCAAGTTCAAGACCGCCCTTCACCAACTTGTTGCCCCACATGAACTCCTTCGTGGTCTGGCGGAAGGTCTCGCCGGGAAAGGGAATCTGGTCCGCGCCCCAGCGGTCGAAGAGCCGCCATGACTTCACGAACTCGTCGTTCCACATGTTGTCCCAGAGCTTGACCTGCGACACGAACTTCGACATGGGACGCAGCATCTCGAACGACTGCGACATCATCTCGGGAGGGACGTTGCCGAGCGTGTCGACGATACGGTCGACGTCGAACCAGCGCGGGTCAGCCCACTTTCGTTGCAGGCCCATGCCCTCGTAATTCACCGGCGTGGTGAAGCAGGCCAGGTTCCTGAGGGGGCCGTCGGGGTGGGTGGCCGCATAGAGGAGGGCAAGCATGCCGCCCATGCAGTAGCCAACGATGGAGACTTCTTGCTCGCCCGTCGTCTCCTGCACCTTCTCGATGCAGTCCGGGATCATGTCCAGGACGTAGTCCTCGAGCTTGAGCTTCGAATCCTCGGCGCGGGGCGTGCCCCAATCGATCATGAACACATCGAAGCCCTTGCCCACGAGGAACTCAACGAGGCTCTGGCCCGGCGTGAGATCGAGGATGTAGGCCTTACTTACCAGTGACATCACGAGGACGAGCGGCACACGATAGATCTCGTCAGTCACGGGCCGGTAGTGATAAAGCTTGAGTGTGCCCCGCGAATAGATGAGGTCCTTGGGCGTGAGGCCAGCGGGCGGATCGCCCGTCGAGAGGAAATCGAGCCCTTTTACCTGCCTCTGGATAGTGC
>JBKKBS010000154.1:0-4082 GCA_046713815.1 Tepidiformaceae bacterium | reverse complement strand
CCTGGAAGGGCGCGCGTAGCGCGATGTCGATGGACGCGCTTCTGTACTCGGGATCGGTCTCTTCCCCGTACTGGATCATGCCGGCGACGGCGTCCTCAACCTCGATCAGAAATACGACGGTGTCATCGGGGTCCGCGTACTCATCGGTTACCCGCGCCATGTCGTACTCTCCCCACCAGCCGGCGACGGAAGGTTCGCAGGATCTCCAGCAGCGCGACGAGGTCGTCGTCCGCCAAAGGCCGAAGGGTGAGTGCGGCGCCGATGAGGGCGGGTTGGCTCATCGCGTCATGGTACCAGTGTCCACGTTGGCCAGGGGCAGTCCAGGGAGGAGCGAGTGGGGGCGAGTAACGCTGGGCCCACGGCGCGACGTTTGTGCGCGGCCAGCGGCCACGGAGAGACTCCCTACCCGCGACTCCTTGTTGGTCGTTAGTCCCAGCGGAGCTGCCAGACGCGCACGGGATCCTCGAAGCCGCGGAGGGCGTGGTCGCCGCGGTCGCTAAAGAGGAAGCCTTTGCCCGCGGTGAGTTCGCGTACGACGTTCGCGACAAGGATCTCGCCGCCCTGGGAGAGCCCGGCGATACGGGAGGCGGCGATGACGGCGTTCCCGAAGAGGTCGCCGTCCTCGGCGATGGGCTCGCCCGCGTTGATGCCGACGCGCAGCAGGAATTCACGATTCACGATTTGCGATTCACGATTCGCCTGCTCGATGGACCGTTGCAATGCGATAGCGCATTCCAGGGCCTTCTGGGCAGAGGAGAAGCTGGCCATGAAGCCGTCGCCCATGGTCTTCACTTCGTGGCCTCCGTGGTCGCGGAGGGCGGCACGGGTGATGCGTTCGTGCTCGCGGAGGACTTCGCGGCCACGTTCGTCCCCGAGGCGCTGCATGATGGCGGTGTGGCCTTCGATGTCTGTGAAGAGGATGATGCGCAGGCTGCCGGGATGATCGTGGCTCGCCGTTTCGTGCGCCGGCGGACGGGGCACGACCGGGCCGGGCACTCCCATCAACTCGAAGAACGCTTCGAGCGAGCGTTCCATCCCGAGATAGGGCAGCAGCGCGCCGCCATCGAGCAGGACCATGCGTGCGCCAGCAATACGTGCGGCGAGCTTGCGGCCTTCCTCGACCGGCCAGAGAGGGGCGTCCTTGCGGTGGAGGATAAGGGTAGGGGCCACGATGCGATCCAAGTAGGGAGTGGCGTCGAAGGAGGCGCACAGCGCGTCGAGGCGGTCGAGTTCACCGGCACTGGTCGCTGCGCGCATGATCGCGGCGAAACCTCGCGCGGCCTGGGGGTCGTCCCAGCCAGCGACCATGGCGTGCGAGATAGTCTCCGTGAACGTGTGCCAGTCCTGGCGTCTGAGCAGCGCGAGGGCGGGTGAGGACTGCCCGAGGTCGACGCCCCGTGCGGAGGTGCACCAGAGCGTGAGGCCGGTCACTCGTTCGGGGTGCAGGCCCGCATAGGCCGCCGCCACGGGCCCCGAGGCGCATTCCCCGACGAGGCCAAACCGATCGAGCCCAAGCCGGCCCGCGACCGCATCAATGTCGCGCATGTACCCTTCGAGGGAGAGGTCGCTGACATCACGGTCGGAGAGGCCGCTGCCGCGGTTGTCGAAGACGATGGTGCGCGTGCGCTCAGCGAGGCGCTCGTACCATTCGCGGTAGCTGGGGTCGGCCCAGACGGCGGTAAGGTGAGAGAACGGGATCGGAGGCACATGGATGCAGGGCGGCCCGTCGCCGACCTCGAAGAAGGCGATGCTCACGCCATCGCTGGTGGTGGCGTACTGGATGCGGGGCTCCATGCGGCCATGATACGCGCTCACGTTCACCTCGGCGGCACTCGATTTTCACCAGCGCCCCGTATCCTTTGACGCGGCTGGGACGCTTGGAAAGGAAACAGGCAGAGTGTGGAGGAGCGATTGGCAGGTTTATCGATGTCCACCCGCGCGACTGCGAGCCCGGCGGCGGCTGTGAGCGAGACCGACGAGCTACGCAGCCGGGACGGCCTCGCATGGTCCCGGTTGTTTGAGCGCGAGCACCCGTTCGTCTATCGCGTCGCCCTGGCGAATGTCGGCGACCGGAGTGCGGCGGAGGACATCGCCGGCCAGGTGTTCCTGGAAGCGCTGGAAGGCATCGGACGTTATCGAGACCGGGGCGTGCCCATCCGGGCGTGGCTGTTGGCGATCACCAGGCACCGGGCAACCGACTGGCAACGGAAGCAGCGGAACGAACCCGAGCCGGACGAGGACCTGAGCGCGGTTCCTGGGCCCAGCGCCGAATTGACGGCGGCACTGGACGCGATGAGCGCGTTGACGCCAGACCAGCGGGAAGTGATGCACCTGCGCTTCGTCGAGGGCTACCAACTCGAAGAAGTCGCACAACTGACGAATCGAACGACCGGCGCCGTGAAGGCGCTCCAACACCGCGCGCTGGAACGTCTGCGGACGATGCTGCGCGACACAGGGGAGACAGGACGATGAGAATCCACAGGCGAGTTCAGACAACGGATGCGGTTGCGGAACGGCATGCGGCCGAACTGCTCGGGCCGATCGCGGCGGAACGGCCTTCGGCCGGGGCCGTAGACGCGGCGCAGGCGGCGCTGGTGACGGCCGCCGCTGGCGGGCCGGCGGGTCGCGGCGTCGGCATGCGGCAACGCTTCGCCCTCGGGCTGGGCGCCCTGGTGATGCCATTAATGGCCGTGGGCGCCGTGGGCGCGGCGACAGGCCAGGGCCCGCTGGATGCGCCGTCGGACGTCGTCACAAGTGCGGCGAACGCCGTCGGCATCGGCGGCAAGAGCGGCGGCCATCGCAACGACTTCGACAAGCGCGCGGAACCGGCGGGAGACAACGGGCAGCCGGGCTCGTGCCCGGGAAAGTCATGCGATGCGCCGGGGCACAACAAGTCCACCGAGACGGCGTCCGCGGACGCGAGCGGGACGCCCGAGACGAACGCGAGCAAGACGCCGAAGGCGGACAAGACGAAGACCGACCCCCATGCCAACGGCAAGGGTTGCGACGACAAGCTTTTCGCCACGGGCACGCCGCCATTCGGTGGCCACGATACGCCGGTGGGCCCATGCAAAGACGACGATGAAGACGATGGTGAAACGCCCGAGGCGGACGAATCACACGAGGCGGAGGGCGAGGGCGATGGTGGCGGGAACGGAAACGGCCACGACAAGGGCCGAGGCAACGGCCACGGGCAGGGGACGGGCAACGGCCACGAAAAAGACGGCGACGCTGGGGCAACGCCGGCCGAGGGCACGCCCACGGGCTCACAGGGCGGCAGCGCTCCAGGCAACAGCGGGGCTGCGAAGGAAAAGAACAGGTAGCGCCTCGCGCCGAAGCCACTACGCGCATGCGGCCGAGGAGCGATCCACGGCCGTTCTGCTTGCCCGGCCCAGGGCGTGGCATCGTAAACTTCGGCTCCCCTTGGAGTGGCAGGGCACTGATCGACAGGCGCGGAACGTTCGTAGACTCTGTAACAGTGCCGGGGAGATCGCGCTTGCTGCCAAAAAACACGCTTGTCGTTGTGGACTCTGCGGCGTATCTGCCCGCGGGCGTCGCCGAGCAGTACGGTGTCATCACCGTGCCCCTGACGGTGGTGGTGGACGGTGTCGAGCACCGGGAGTTCGAGGGCCTCGACGCGCCAACGTTCTATACAGCGTTGGCCGCTGGCGCGAAGGTGTCGACCAGCCAGCCATCGCCGGGCACGCTGCTCGCGGCCTACGAGGAAGCGCGGCGGAGGGGCGCCGAGCGCGTCGTGTCGATCCACATCGGATCCGCGTTGAGCGGCACCGTGAACAGCGCACGGATCGCCGCCGAGATGGCGGAGATCCCGGTGCATGTGATCGACACGGGCGTTGCGTCATTCGTCGAAGGCCTCTGTGCGTGGGAGGCGATCGAGGCGCTGGAGGAGGGCCAGTCGCTCGAACTGGCCGAAGCGGCGGTGGCTCGTGTCGCGGCAGGGGCAGGCAACGTCTTTCTGGTGCGCGGGCTGGAGCTGCTGCGGCAGGGCGGACGGTTGGCGGACGATGGGGGGGCCGCTCCCGCGGGCGTACCCATCCTCGCTCTCGTTGATGGAGCGGTGC
>JBKKBS010000153.1:0-6130 GCA_046713815.1 Tepidiformaceae bacterium | reverse complement strand
CTCGGTCGCGGGCGTGTGGATGAGGCCCGGACCGATCGCGTTCACGCGGATCTTGTGGCGGCCCAACTCCAACGCGCTCACCTTCGTGAGCATCGCCACCGCCGCCTTCGCGGAGCAATACGCCGCGAAACCCTCCGTCGGCTGGCTGGCGTTCAGGCTGGCGACGTTGATGATGCTCCCGCCCTGCCCCTGCGCGATCAGCCGCGCCGACTCGTGCTTAATGCTCAGGAACACACCCGTGAGCGTAATGTCCATGATCCGCTGCCAGTCCGCCAGCTCGTAGGACTGGATCGGCGAGAAGTGCCCCACGCCCGCGTTGTTGAACGCGATGTCGAGCCGCCCGAAGCGCCGGAAAGCCTGGTCCACCATCTTCCGCACGGCCTCCTCCTCCCGCACATCCACCACGAGGCCGTCGCACTGGTTGTGCCCCAGCCGCGCCACCATCGCGCCAATGCCGTCGCCATTGATGTCGCCGATAATGACACGCGCGCCCTCCTCGACAAACACCTCGGCGGTGCGCTTGCCAATACCTGAGACTCCGCCCGTGACGATCGCCACCTTGCCATCAAGCCTGCCCATCGGAACTCCCGCGCACGCGACTCCCCCTCTCCACCGCAGTGGAGAGGGGGTCGGGGGGGTGAGGGCCTGACGCACCGCCAGTCACGATCGCCACCTTGCCATCAAGCCTACCCATGGGCCGTTCCTTTCCCAATAACCACGGAGGCGGGGAGACACAGAGGTCTTTTTTTTCGTCTCCGTGTCGCTGTGTCTCCGTGGTTTTGACGATCTCCATGTCTCCGCGCCTCCGAGGTGAAAATCAGAGGTGCTTGCGGTAGAACGCGAGCGTCTTCTCCCACGCCTGTTTCGCGGCCCCGGCGTTGTATTGCGGCGGCTCGTGCTCGTCGTTGAAGAACGCGTGTTCCGTGTTTGGGTAGGTGATGAACTCATGCTCGATGCCGCGCTTCTTCAACTCGGCCTCGTAGCCCGCGACGTTCGGGTTCACGAAGTCGTCGTGTTCGGCCCAGATCCCGAGGACAGGCGCGGTGAGGCCGTCCCAGTTGTACTTCACCGCCGG
Source organism: Tepidiformaceae bacterium (assembly GCA_046713815.1). GTDB lineage: Bacteria > Chloroflexota > Dehalococcoidia > Tepidiformales > Tepidiformaceae > JBBDMZ01. The sequence goes on along the minus strand of JBKKBS010000153.1, from coordinate 5,055 downwards.
GTGCCCGCCGTAAAAGTCGACGCACGCCCCGACATCGCCGTCGTTGTTGCAGGCCGCGAACAAGCTGAGCGCGCCCCCCATGCAGAAGCCGACCGTGCCCACCGGCCCGCCCGTCATCTCCTTGAGGTATGTAATGGAGCCCTTCAGGTCCTTGGCGGCCTCATCCATGTTGAGAGCCATAAAGAGCTTGCCCGCTTCGTCGGGCTCCGACGCCACCGTACCGTGGTACATGTCCGGAGCGACAGCGACGAAACCCTCGGCCGCAAAACGGTCGGCGATGCCCTTGATATTGTCGTTCAGCCCCCACCATTCCTGGATGACGACGACGCCCTTGCCGCTGCCGCTCGCAGGTTTCGCCAGGTAGCCGGACGCCGTGCCGCCGTTCGCCGCGAATGTGACCATCTCGCCCATGTAGTGCCTCCCGTGTATGTATGCGGGGCGATTCTAGGCCAATTAGCTCCTGGCTGTTAGTTCCCCGCCTCCCTGCCTTCCCCGAGCCGTCTTGCCTATTGCCAGCCGCCTACTGCCTAATGCCTCATGATGCGCATCTTCTTCGACGTGGACGACACACTCATCACCTGGGATGTCCGTCTCCGTCCGGCGGTGCACGAAGTGTTCGCGAAGCTGCGCGCCGACGGACACGAGCTCTACCTCTGGAGCGGCTATGGGCCGCGCTGGGAGGTGGTCCGGCGCTTCGACCTCGCGGAGCACGTCATCGATTGTTTCTGGAAGCCGCTCCACGACCACCACAACCGCCTCGTGGAGCTTGGTGTGCCGTTCATCCCGGACTACACGATCGATGACCACGAGCAGGTCATCCGGGCCTTCGGCGGATCGGTGATCAAGGCGGCGAGCGGCCCGTTCTTCACCGACGACACCGAGATGTGGCGCGTCTACGACGAGATTTGCGCGTTTGTTACGGGCCAATCGGCGAGCGGGGCGGAGGCCGCCGGTTAGAGCCAGTGGTCCGGCGACGTGACCTGGAAATGGTGCTTCGGCGGAGCCACTTGTCCAGGTAATGTTGAATCGGCCATGACTTCGACGTCAGCCGCCGACACGCTCTCGCCGAACGTTATGCTCGAAGGCCGCTTCGTTCGCCTTGAGCCGCTGACGCTCGGCCACGTCCCCGCCCTGGTCGAGGCCGCCGCCGTTTCGCGTGAGAGCTATGCGTGGACGTTCGTGCCTTCCGATGAACGGGCGATGGGCGAATACGTTGCCGAGGCCCTGCGCCTGGCCGAGCTTCGGCAGGCCATCCCCTTCGCGACGGTGCTGCGCGACGGGGATCGCGTGGTGGGATCGACGCGCTTGGCGACCTTCGAAACGAACGCGTGGCCCGCGGGCCATCCACTGGCCGCGCCGCCCGGCACGCCGGATGTCGTCGAAATCGGCTGGACGTGGCTCGCCGCGGACGTGCAGCGCACTCCGGTCAACACGGAGGCGAAGCTCCTCATGCTTACACACGCGTTCGAAACGTGGGGAGTGAAGGCGCTGCGCCTGAAAACCGACCGCCGCAACGAACGCTCCCGCAACGCCATCCTCCGCCTGGGCGCCCGCTTCGACGGCATCATCCGCGCGCACTCCATCGGCGCCGACGGAACCGTCCGCGACTCGGCGTACTTCTCCATCCTCGCGGAGGAATGGCCCGCCGTCCGCGCCAACCTCACCTCTCGCCTTAACCGATGACCACAATCAGTGACGCGCGCGTGAGCAAGCGGAAAATGCCGTCAGCCCCACAGTCGCCCGGAGTCAGTGACATCGCCAACCAGCCGGCGCCCTCACCCCGACCGTGTCGCCCCGCTGTCGACAATGCGCCGCACCGCCTCCGCGTCGAACCCGAGTCCAGCAAGGATTTCCTCGGTCTCAGACCCGAACGGCGCGACGGCCGCGGCCGGCGCGAACCCGCCCTTGTCGATCATCACCGGGCTGGAGAGCAGGCGCACCGGCCCCAGCGAGGGGTGTTCCTGCGTGAACACCAGGCGGTTCGCGACAACCTGGGGGTCGTCGAGCAACTCGATCGGGAAGCGCACCTCGGAGGCGGGGATGCCGGCACCGTTTAGCGTCGCCTTCCAGTCCGCCGTCGTTCGCGCTGCGAAGATGGCCTCCGCCTGTTGCTGGAGGCCGTGATAGTGCTCGGCGAGCGCCTTGCGTTCGCTGATGCCCGTGGCGCGCGCGTCATCCTCAAGCCCGATGGCGGCGAGCAGACGGCGTTGCAGCCCGGGGCTCACGCAGGCGATTGCAATGGCCGCGTCCTGCGTGGCGTAGGTGCGGTAGTAGATGCTCGTCATTGCGTTCGTGCGCGTGGTGGGCATGCGCTCCGCCTGTTCGGCATAGGGCACGCCGCTCTCCCGGGCACCGATCAGCCACTCGCCGATCTCCGCATGCATCGCGCCGTCTGCCGATTCAACGCGCACCATCACGTTGTTCTGCAGCACCAGCGCGGCCATCAGCAGCGAGACATCCACTTCGCCGCCGTTGCCGGTGCGTTCGCGGCGGAAGAGTGCGGTGCTGATGCCGAACGAGAGCAGCACCGCGCACATGTAGTCGACCGCGGGCGAGTCGCTCGGGATCGGGAGGCCGTCGCGTTGGCGCCCATTCGAGGCGAGCAGCCCGCTGCGCGCCTGTACGACGAGGTCCATGCCCGCCAGTCCGGCGTCTGGCCCTTGCTCTCCGAAGGCGGTGACGTTCCCCACGACGAGTCGCGGGAATCGAGCAGAGAGCGACTGGTAGTCGAGCCCGAGTTCCGCGGCGAGCCCGGGCCGCAGGTTCGTGAGGACAACATCGGCACGCGCCAAGAGGGCGTCCAGCACAGCCGGGGATTGTTCATGCTTGAGGTCCAGGGGCAGTGACCGCTTCCCGCGGTTGCGGAGGACGAAGTGCCGCGTTTCATGCGGGGCGAGCGGCGAGAGGTGGCGCGATGGCTCGCCTTCGAGCGGCTCGACCTTAATCACCTCCGCGCCGCCGTCCGCTAGCAATTGGCCGCAATAGGGCACGGCGATGAACTGGCCGAACTCGACCACGCGGATGCCGGAGAACGGTTGGTCCCGAGCCATAGTCTCTAAAGCAAGTTGCGCAGGATGTCGGCGCGGCTCGTCTTGAAGACCATCGACTCACGCGAGGCGCGGCGCAGGCGGGCGAAGTCGGCGTCTTGTTGGGCCATCGCGTCGAACTTCTCGAGTTCCGCGAGCGTGTCGAACTCGGCCACGAGCGAGATGCCGCTTGTGCCGCCGGTGACAGCGGACCAGACGCTCGTGGTGGCATCGATACCGCGCTCCTTCTGGTATTCGAGGGCCTGGGACACGGACATGACGAAGTCCCGGTGATGCCCGGGCTTCACGTCACCGGTGAGCGTGCGCATGTAGTGGCGCGGGGCCGTCGCCTCCTCGCTGGAAATCAGCCCTTCGGAGTGGTAGTCGAGGCGATGAATGGAGACCTGGGCGGAATCGAACACCATGAGCGAGCGCACGGCCCGGCGGATGCCGGCGAAGCGCGCGTCGACGGCGGCCAACTCGGTGAACTTCTCCAGCTCGTCGAGTGTGTCGAAGTCGCTGGCGATGTACACGGCGTTGGTCTGGCCGGTCATCGCGCCCCAGATGGTGGTGCGCGCTCGGATGCCGCGATCCTGCTGGTGCTGGCTGGATTCGCGCATGGCGGCAAGGAAGGCGGCCGTCTGCCCCTGGTCGATGATGCCCTGGAAGAGCCTGCGGTACATGCGCACCCCGCGAAGGGATCTGCCGCGACTGCGGCTGGGGAAGTCTAGCAGGAAACGCAGCGGACGGTCGTGGACGTTCGCGGTCCGAGCGAGCGGCGGCACGATATACTGCCGCGCATGACGTTGTGGGTGGCGTACTTCCGATTCAGGGCAGGGACCAATGTGCTCCAGGGCATGGAGGCGTTCGAGCGCCGCAAGACGTTCGAACATCCCGCGCAAGCCGAGCTGATTGGCGAGTACTGGGTGAACGCAACGGCGGATCAACCGCAGGTGGTGATCATCTGGGAATCCGACGACGAAGGCCCAGGGGACTACTACGAAGCCGCATGGGGCGACCTCTTCGAGATCGCGATCGCCCAGGCCACGCGTCCCGTCGCTGAACTTCCGGACTTCACGGCCACCTGAAATGGTTAACAGGAAGGGACGAATCTGACTAAACTTCGTCTCTTCGTGTTCGTCAGCGTTCGCGGAGCAACGCAATCCGTCCCGGGAGACGCGGGTCAGTTGCTGTCTGCTACGCTGTTCGCACACACCCACCAGGAGCACATATCGTGATGCCGGCGAACGTCGAGGGCTTTGTGCCAAAGTCCGCCATGGTTGTCGTCGCCCATCCCGACGACGCCGAATTCATGGTCGCCGGGACCGTCGCCAAATGGACGCGCGAAGGCGCCGAGGTTACCTATGTGATCGTGACCAAGGGCGACAAGGGAAGCGACGACCCAACAATGACTCCGGAGCGGCTGACGGAAGTACGCGAGGCCGAGCAACGGGCGGCGGGCGGTGTCCTTGGAGTGCGAAACTTCGAGTTCATGGGCTACCCGGACGGTTATCTGACCCACACCCTGGAACTGCGACGGGACATCGCGCGTCTCATCCGCAAGCACAAGCCGGAAGTGGTGATCTGCTTCGACCCCAGCAACCGCTTCTTCGGCGATTTCTATGTGAATCACCCGGACCATCGCGCGAGTGGCGACGCCTGCGTCGATGCGGTGTTCCCGACGGCTCGGGACCGCCTGACCTTCCCGGAGTTGCTGATGAATGGTTATGAGCCGCACAACGTCGCGCAGCTCTGGCTGGGACATCCCCTGCAGCCCAACGTGTGGGTGGACATCACGGACACCATGGCGCTGAAGCGCGCGGCGCTGGGGGCGCACCCGAGTCAATTCGGGCCCGACATCACGGGCTTTACGGACGAGATGGCCCGGGGCGCGGCCATGGGGCAGGACTTCGAATTCGCGGAGACGTTCCGCCGGATCTGGTTCGACCGCGAGGGTCCGCCCCCGCCGGCGAGCGCGAAGTAGCGCGGCGCCAAGGCTGGTTGCTGCCCACCCGCGAGTGGGTCTGCA
>JBKKBS010000152.1:0-3951 GCA_046713815.1 Tepidiformaceae bacterium | reverse complement strand
GGCCGTAGAAGCCCATGCCTACGAATACGCCGTAGATGATGAGGATCATCTTAAGCGAGGAGCCTCCGCTAGCGAAAATAAGAGTGAACACTATCGGCAGCGCGCCGCCAGTGACGGCCACCAGGACCATGAACTGGCCCGGACTTAACCTCAGGCCCGCCTGCGTGATCGCTCCTTCGAGTCGTTCGGAGATGGTGGACGGGAGCACCGCACCGGCCCGGCGAGTGAGGCCCGCAATCATTGGCCTCCACACTCGCACTTTGAACGCTGCATCCGGGTCCGGGAGGTTATCCCGGTTGGGTCGCGAGTACCGCAACCCTCCAAGCCGGGCTTCCATGGTGTCGCCGGAACCCTTGTAGCACAATCCGTACGTGGCGAGCGTGACGGTCAGGAACGTCGCGAGAGCAATGATCGCTTCCATGGCTTATACCTCGATATTGACGATGCGGCTGATGACGAAGAACCCCATGAGCTCCATGACCAACGCCGCGCCCAGCATGAGCCGGCCGAGGGACTCCGTGTACAGGAGGCTCGTGAACTCGGGGCTGATCACATTGAAGATCAGGAAAAGACCAACCGGGATACCGCCGATGATGTACCCCGTCAGGCGCTGTTGTGATGTAAGCGTCCGGATCTCTCCGCGAATGCGCTCCCGTTCGCGCATCGTGTGCGCCACGTTATCCAGAATCTCCGCGAGGTTCCCACCGACCGACCGTTGGATGAGGATGGCGGTGATGACGATGTCGAAGTCGGTGCTTCCGATGCGGTCGTTGAGCGCGCCGAGCGCCTGTTCGACGCTCGCGCCCATCGCCATGTCCCGCATCGTGCGACGAAGCTCTATGGAAATTGGAGGCGCAAGCTGCTCCGCCGATTGCTCCATGGCTTGAATGAGCCCGAACCCTGCTCGGAGGCCGCTCGCAAGCATCTGCAGGAGTTCCACCAACTGCGACTCCATCTTCCTCTTGCGGGACCCGATCCGCCGCTTCAGCCAAAATCCCACTCCCACGAACCCGACCGGAGAGGCCAGCATGCCGAATAGCCCCAACGGGAGCAGAATCGACGCCACCGCACCGAGAAGGAGCGATACCGTAAGGCGCATCGTCAGGTACTCTTTCGCGTTGAGCGTGAGCCCTGCCCGTTCCAGCTGCGTGGTCCACTTTTGGGCCACGTTGCCGCTCACGAAGCTGATCCCTCCAAAACTCACGTTCGTGCGTTTGCGGAGGGTGGCCCCTATGGCCGCCGCCGACACCGGGTTCTCCTGTCCGCCGCCAAGCCGCGCCAGGCGTTGGCCCGTGGCCACGGCCTTCTGGCCCCCGAATCCGAAATACCAGAGCGCGATCGTGAACACGAATAGGCCCACAACCGCCGGTAGTGCTATCAGCATGACTACCACTCCTTCCCTGGCGCCGAGAACATGCTCGGTGGAAGTTCAATGCCGTGCATTGCCATGCGCTGGATGAACCCGGGCCGCACACCCGTCGGCAGCATCGAGCCATGCACCTTCCCGTCGGAGTCAACGTGGTCGAGCTGAAACAGGAAGATATCCTGCAAAGTCACTGTCTCGCCCTCCATGCCTGCTACCTCCGTCACATGCGTCACGCGCCGGGACCCGTCTTGTAGCCGCTGGACCTGGATGAAAAGGTTGACCGCGGACGCGACCTGCTCGCGGATGGCGCGTGCCGGCAGGTCCATGCCGGCCATCAGCACCATGTTCTCCAGGCGCGCGAGGGCGTCACGCGGATTGTTCGCGTGGACGGTCGAGATCGACCCGTCGTGGCCAGTGTTCATTGCCTGGAGCATGTCGAAGCATTCTTCGCCGCGAACCTCGCCCACGATGATGCGGTCCGGGCGCATGCGCAGGCAGTTCCTCACGAGGTCACGCTGCTTGATAGCGTTCTTGCCCTCCATTGAAGGGGGACGCGCCTCCAACGTGATCACATGGTCCTGCTGGAGCCGGAGCTCCGACGGGTCCTCAATCGTGACGATGCGTTCCGTGTTCGGGATGAAGGCCGAGAGCGCGTTGAGCATCGTCGTCTTACCAGTACCGGTACCTCCCGAAATGATGATGTTCAAATGAGCACGCACGCACATCGCCAAGAACTCAGCCGTCGTGTCACTGAGGGCGCCCACGGCAATCAGGTCCGCCATCCGCATCTTGTCCGCCCGGAACTTTCTGATGGTAATGCTGGCCGCCTTGGGTGAAGCCGGGGGGATTGTGATGTTAACGCGCGAACCGTCGGGCAGGCGCGCATCGACCATCGGGCTGGACTCATCGATGCGGCGTCCAAGTGGCGCCACGATGCGTTCGACGATGCGCATCACATGCTGCCTGTCGCGAAAGCGCGTGGGGCTGCGGAAGATGCGGCCGTCCTGTTCGTAGTAGATTTTGTCGATGTCGTTCACCATCACTTCGGTGACGGCCGGATCGCGAAGCAGTGGCTCCAGCGGGCCGAGGCCGAGCACCTCATCGGCGACCGATTCCAACAACTCGTCACGGCTGATGCCGCCGAGTTGGAGGCCTTCCTGGTTGATCAATTCGCGTGCGGCGCGCGTCACGGCCTCACGCTGCTGGCGCGGATCGAGACCCTCCAGTGCGCCGTGCTCTAGCTCGTCGATGAGGAGCTCGTGCAACCGGATCTTCGTCGCTTCCGCCTGCGGGTTGCCCTTCGTGATGTCGCCTTGCACTTCCTGTCGCTGCCTTCGGGGTGACGGCGCGGCGTCAGGCTCGATCCTCGCCGGTGCATCCGGGTCTGCGGTGGGTCGGAGGAGTGTTGGGCGGTGTTCATTCGTTGGGTCCGCCGGAGCCGATGGCCGTGGCGTCGACTCCTGAAGGTTCCACTTTCCACGGGCGTTGCCCAACTGGCCAGATGGCCGTAGACGTGGCCGCCCGTCCGACTCGGGCTCGGGCTTCGGCGCCGTGTTTCCGTGGGTCGCGGGAATGTTCGCGTCCGCGCCAGGCATCCCCAGGCGCTTACGAGCGCCGGTCCACCCGAAGGTTCGCGCCTCGGTTTCGCCATCTTGCCGTTCGTTACGTTCGTCTGACACAGTGCACCCTACTTCCCGCGCGGCTCGCGCCTATGCGCTCTTCTTGAACAGGGAACGGAAGCCGAGGCCACCGCCGCCACGCTTTTGATTCGAACTTCGGTTGCGCACGCCGGCCAGCGCACGGGCCATTTCGCGAATTTCTAGTGACGCTTTGCTATTGGGCCTGCTCATCACGATCGGCCTGCCCAGTTGCGCGGCCTTCACCACTTCGTTGTCCTGGGGGATCCTCCACCAGAGGGCCGAGTCAAGCGTGCGCTCGACATCCTTCTCGCGGACGCCGGTGTCCATGCCCGCCCGGTTCAGCACGATTTTGATGCGCTCGTCGTCATTGCCGAACCGCTCGTGCAGCATTTCCAGTGCCAGCACCGTGTCCTTGATGCTGGCCATGTCCAACGTCGTGATGAGAAGGATCATCGTCCCCACCTCGATCGCCGCCGCTACGATTTCATTGAACGTCCCCGGCGTATCGAGGATGACGAAGTCATGGGTCTGCGCCAGGACGTCGACCACGTCACGAATGTGGCGGGCCGTCAGGTTGCGCCAGTCGCTCGGCCGGGTCGGCGCGGGCAGGATGTGCACGCCCGATTCGTGGTGGACGAGATAGTCCTTCAAGGTCACGCGGTCGACGTTCTCCAGATTGCGTGCCAGGTCCGCGATCGACCGTTCCACCGGGATGTCCATGGTGATAGCGATATCACCGAAGCGTGTGTCCATGTCCACCAGGGCGACCGTTTGGTGTGCTTCACCGGCAAGCGCGCAGGCGAGGTTGGATGAGATTGTCGTCTTGCCGATCCCTCCCTTCGCACCGAAGACCGTGATCACCGTCCCCTGCGGGACTGGATCTTCCAGTTCACCCCGCCGGCGCATGCCCTCGCGTTCCTTCTTCTCCATCACCCGCACGATGGA
>JBKKBS010000151.1:0-2563 GCA_046713815.1 Tepidiformaceae bacterium | reverse complement strand
GGGTTTTTTCGCTCCGACAACCTGGTTTCCAACGAGACAGCCTTTCAGCATGTTATCCCGGAGCTCTCCAACGCACCCTATCAAGGGGGCGCCTACATGGGCGTCGGTCCCGATCAGAATTTTACCTATCTGATCGCACTCAAGCCCCGGATCGCGTTCATCGTCGACATCCGTCGACAGATCATGCTGCAGCACCTGTTCTACAAGGCGCTGATCGAAATGTCGGCCGATCGGGTGGAGTTCCTGTCACGCCTTTTCTCGCGAGCCCGGCCGGCCGGACTCGATACCAGTGCGACGCCGGAGACGCTCTTTGCCGCGTACGACAGTGTGGCCACCGACAGTCTCCTGCTCTCCGTTAACGTCGCCGCCGTGAAGGACAAACTCGTCAGGCAGCACAACTTTGCGCTCAGTGAAGACGACCTGCGGGGCATCGCGTACATTCACACCGCGTTTTACGCCGCTGGTCCCGGGCTCACGTATTCGTTCCCGAACGTCGGGCGGGGCGGCCCGTGGGGTCGGCGCATGCCGACCTACGCGGAGCTGATGCGCGCACACGATGCACAGGGGGCCCAACAGAGCTACCTGGCCACCGAACAGAACTACCGCGCGCTCAAGGCGATCCAGGAGAGGAACCTGGTTGTCCCGCTCGTCGGTGACTTCGGCGGGCCCAAGGCAATCACCATGGTGGGGCAGTATCTGCAGCGCCGCGGCGCGCGCGTGACGGCGTTTTACACGTCCAACGTTGAGCAATATCTCTTTCAGGGCGGAACGTGGAGCAAGTTCTGCTCGAACGTCGGAACGCTCCCGGTGGACAGCGCCGCCACCTTCATTCGCGCCGTCTTCAACTTCGCGCAGTTCCGCGACACCGTGCCGTTCACCTCCAACGGACCGCGCTCAGCGACGATGCTGGCTTCGATACCGGAAACCGTGCGCGCCTGCAACGAGAACCGGATCCAGACGTACTACGACGTCATCGGCATGTCGAGATAGCGAAGCTCCGCTCGGAAAACGACAGGTGTGGTGACAACCCTTTTTGTGGTGCGAGAGACTCACGAGTATGCTGACAACACGAGTTCGTCTCACCCTCGTCGCCGTAGCCGCCATAAGTCTCCCGGCGTGCGCCCAGGAGGGAAGTCCGGGGTCACAGCAGACACTCCTCTCCGAGGCGGAACTTGTGCGACGGCTGACCACGACTGTGGATAGTCTCGTTGCAAAGGACGAGTTCTCAGGAGTCGTGTCGCTCACCAGGGCGGGGACGCCGGTCTTTCAACGCGCATACGGGATGGCCGATCGCGATGCGCGCCGCCCTAACGACATGGAGACCGCGTTCAACCTCGGCTCCATCAACAAGATGTTCACGGCGACGGCGATCCGGCAGCTCGAGGCGCAGGGGAAGGTGCACCAGGACTCGACCTTGATCACCTATCTGCCCGACTATCCCAACAAGGACGTGGCCCGACGCATCACGCTGCGGCAGATGATCGCGCATCGCTCGGGGATCGGAGGCGACATCTTCTCGCCGCCACCGGGAACGACGTTCGACGACCTGCGGCACACGCGCGACTATCTCAAGCTCTTCGTCAATGAGCCCCTCACGTTCGAGCCAGGGTCGCAGGCCCGCTACGCGAATGCAGGATACATTGTGTTAGGCGCCGTGGTGGAGCACGTCTCGGGCGAGGACTATTACGACTATGTGCGCCGGCACATCTATGAACCGGCGGAGATGTCGCGCACCGCACACTGGCGCAAGGATTCACTCGCCGCCAATACGGCGATCGGCTACACCCGCGACAGGGCATTCGACAACGGAGCGCCGGCGGAGGGAGCATCGTGGCGACGAAACGAGAGCGTGCTGTTCGCGCGCGGCAGTTCGGCGGGCGGCGGCTATTCGACGGCCGGTGACCTGTTGCGCTATGTGCAGGCGGTGCGAGAGGGGAAACTTCCGTCGAGCGGAGCGCGCGTCGGGCACGGCGGGGGGGCGCCTGGCATCAACGGAATGGTTGCCGCCGATCTGCGAGGAGGGTACGATCTCGTCGTGCTGGCGAATCTCGATCCACCAGCGGCGGAGCGGGTGGCCCGGGTGGTGCGCGACTGGCTGGGCGACGCGCCACCCCAGCGCTAGGGCGTTGCAGCGCCTGACGACGGCTACTTCGCGTCGAGCAGCGCGAGGACTTTCTTTGGCGCCACCATCCGATAGCCGTCGGTGATGATCTCGGCGACTTCCTTCCAATCAGTCCTGGCGTCAAAGGCGATGCCGACCCAGCCGCTCGGGCCGACGTAGGGCGGAACGAAGAAACGCTTCGGATTGGCGCGGACCAGCAGCTCCTGATTGTCCGCGCTCGACTTGCACCAGACCGCGACGCGGTCGTCATGGTGATTGTTCGCGAACATCGCGAACATTTTTTTCTTCACGCGAAAGGTGGGTTCGCCCCATGCTTCCACTTCGTGCGTCTCGGGAAGCGCGAGGCAAATCTTGCGCAGACGGCTGATCGCGGATGGAGGCATTCGGCTAGACGCGAGCGGGGATGGCCGCCGAATCGCGGCGGAGCGCCATGCGCAACAG
>JBKKBS010000150.1:0-14688 GCA_046713815.1 Tepidiformaceae bacterium | reverse complement strand
ACCGTGCGCTGGTTGTTTGTGCGTTGCCCGGCGGAATGCTTCACCAGCGCGCTCAGGAACTGGAGCGCATATACGGTCTTTCCCGTGCCGCTCTTGCCGAAGATGCCCGCCGACCGTTCGAACATCCGCTCGATGTCCACGAACAGCTCCAGCGGCGTGTCGGTCATTCCCAGCGGCTTACCCAGCGAGATAGCGTTGCGGTTGCCGGTGTCGAAGGCGCTGTCCATCGTCTCCTGGTCCGCCGGCGTCACGCTCGCGAAATGTCGCGGCAGGCGACGCGCGCGGCTGCTCGTCCCGTCCGCGTTCACTTCGAGGTACGGGTTCATCTCCACCTGGGCGTAGACGCCCGTATCCAGCAAGACCTCGCGCAGGATGGCGCTCGCGGGGTCGTCTCCAGCAGGAGGCGGCCACGTCACCGCACCCGCCTCCGCGGATTTCAAGAGCACATCCGTCACCATCCCCAGGAGCTGCCCACCGTCGCCCAGCGGCGCCATCAGGTACTGCCCAAGTTGAGCCGACTGCCCGGGTTCGAGCCGCACCTCCAGCGACTTCGTCAGCGAGCCACCGACGACGACCCCGACCTGCTGGGTCATGGCGCGATCCCGCGGATGATGCTTGTCAGCCGCGCTGGCTCCGCCTTCAGGAGGCGTGCCAGCTCCTTGCCCGCTCGCACCAGAAATTCGTGCGCCTCGCTCTCGTAGGCACGGCTTACGCGTCGAATGGCGGCGGCGATGACCGCGTCATCGCACTCGGACGCTGCTACGAGCGCCGCGAGGAACGCCCCGTCGGAGGTCAGTCTCACTGCCTCGTCCGCGCTTGCCTCCGTCACGAGCGCGAGGAGCGGCGGCGGCGTAGGCGCCAGCCGTGGCCAGATCGTCTCCCCCGCCAGATATCCACAGCAGACCACGCTCACACGCGTTCGCAGGAGCGGGCGCATATGCGGACGTTGCTCCAGTACGGCGGCGGCGGTCAGGCCCGCTACCCCGGACGGCGGAGTGAGCGGGCGGCTCGGGTCGTCCGGTCCGCTCTGAACGTCCGCCACCACTCCAAACACGCCGGTCTCACCCTCGCGCACCGTGAGCAGCGTGCCGAGCGGAAATGGCGCCTCGACGTAGCCCCCGTATGCGCAATCGAATCTACGCAGGCTGGCGGCGATCACTCGCGCCTCGCTCATATCGCTCGCCTCCGCTTGCTCATCTGCTTGCTGTTGAACCGCGGCCAGAGCCCCTGCCGGCCTGACTCCGATTCCAGCAGCCGATCGAATTGGAGCCTGTCCCCCATCGAAATCACCGCCTGCTCGTGTGCCTCCTGGAGCGCCCTCGGATACCCACCGCAGTCATCGCACTGCTGCACGAGCGTCGCGTGGAGGCGGTCCACCTGCGCGTCGCTCGCCGACCATGCCGGCAGCTCCACGCGCGCGAGGTCGCCGCCGATGCGGATGTAGAAGAAGCAGACATCGATCGCGATCTTCCGGTCGCGGAAGAGGTTCTCGACCTGCTCCCGGCGTTCGCTTCGGCTTCTGAACACGGCACTGCGCTGGCCATGTGCCAACATCCCCGCGAACAACGGTGAGTCACTCAGTGGCCAGTTCGACCCTTCGCCGTGCAGCGCGCGCAGACTCTGCACGACATCCGATGCGCGCGACCCGGAGACGTACGCCCCGAGAGCGATGCGCTCGCCGTGCGCCTTCAGCAGCGCGAAAGCCTGTACCGCTTCGTCGAAGAGCGTGGCCCGGATGGACGGCGCCACGCGCGGCGAATCGAGGTCCCACGGCAACAGCGTCCCATCAACGAGTGCCACTGTTTCCCCTGTCGTTGCCGAAGCATGCTGCGAGAGCGCGTCGAGTTCGGCCACATCGCGGTGCAGGTTCACGCCCCACGAAAACGGGCCAAGTTCCTCCCGCCCATGATCTTCGCCCTCGTCTGGCAGTCGCCTTGGCCCGATCGACGCCTCCGCAAACAGCGCGGTCTCGTCTCCGGTGCCATACGGCAGCGCCACCGTCCCTGTGTTCACGACGAAGCACTGCACCGCCGCGAACCTGTCGGGCTCGATCGAAGAACCGTCCGCCGCCACGACCGTCACTGGCGCGAATGGCGGGACATCGCGTGCCAGCGCGGGCGGCTCCCGGAAGGCCGTGGCGTAGGGCCGCGGGTTCTCTGCCATCGCCGTCTCGATGCGTGCGTTGCCTTCGGCTTGGTCCGCATCCCATGCCGCCAATGTTCCTGCCGCCGCCGCGAGGCCGGCCTCCCAGGCATCGAGCTGCTCCCGGTAGCGTGCCACCACCCCCGGCAGCTTCTCGGACACCTGGTCCATGCGCAGCGTCATGCCCGCTCCTCCACGGGCGCTCGCAGGACGCGCGCGTCGCCAACGCGCCGCGTGACCTTGGTCGCATCCAGGTGTTCGAGGAACGCTTGGGCGTACTTTCGACTCGTACCGAAAAGGTCACGCACTTCCGCCAGGCTCACGGTACCGTGCGACTGCAGGTGCATCGACGTGGTCGCCACCATCTCCCGGTAGACGTGCGTGTCAAACACGACACCCGCGCCAGTGTCTTCGATCGATCCGCGGGCGGCGAGGTATGCCAGCAGGTCCACGGGCGGTAGGTTTTCGGTTGGCGGGCTGAATCGTCCTTCGGCCAACGACGCGAGGAAGCGATCGCTTTCCGCCCTGAGCGCGGGGGGCAACACGGGTTCGTATCCGCGCGTTGCGAGACCAGCACCGCGTTCTTCCAGGGCATCCACGCTGGCGGCGTACGCAACAACCGCGTCAAACGTTGTCGTGTCGAGAGATGTGGCGCGCCGCACATGCTCGCGCGGCGCGGCGTCCCGCAGGGGGCTCGCAGCCAGGAACTCAGAGATCGCCGCCAGGATGCGGCTCCCTGAGCCATCGAGCCAGACCCGCCCAACGACTAGCTCCCCGAGCTCGAGGGCCAGGTGCGAGCCAAGCGCCTCGCGTATCGCCTGTTCCGCCACTTCCGCTTCGATCCCCATCGATCCGGCCACGGCCCGCCGCAACAGCGGGCCCGACATCAACGTGTCCATTAGCCGCTCGACCGCCGATCCTTCCAACTGGCGTTCGAGCGCGGCGATCACCGTTGCATCGCCGCGACGGTGGCGCCGCGGATTGACCGCCACGATCACACCGCCTCCCGCCGTCTCATTCGCCGTGCGCACGATGCAATGGTCGCCGGGCATCACCGCTACCGGCGTCTCCAGCACGAGCTGCGCCCACGCCTGCTCCCCCGGCCCCAACTCCTCCCGCTCCAGCAGCCGCAGCTTCGCCTCGGATTCGGCGGTCGCCGCCAAAAAGGTGACGCCGGCGTCATGGGAGAGAGGGTGGGAGAGTATGCCCGGGGCCGTGAGCCGCACGTCGAGCGTGCGTGCCAGGGCGATCGTCCCCGGCCTTGCCAGCACCATCCCTCGGCTCACGTCGTCCGCGTGGATTCCGCTCAGGTTCACCGCTGCTCGCGTCCCTGGCTCCAGCCGCTGTACCTTTGTGCGGTGCCGCTGCAAGCCGCGGATGCGCGCCTTTAGCCGCCCGGGTTGCAGCTCCACCTCCTGCCCGACTTCGAGCGCGCCGTCGAGCAGCGTCCCCGTCACGACCGTCCCGAAACCCTGGATCGTGAAGGCGCGGTCGATTGGCAGCCGCGGACGCCCGAGGTCGCGCTTACGCGGCGTCGTTTCGAGCGCCACGTCAATCGCCTCGCGGAGCGCGTCCAGCCCGTGCCCGGTTTCAGCCGACGTGCGCACAACCGGCGCCTTCGCCAGCCGCGACCCCGCCAGCGTGTCCGCGAGGTCAGCCTCTACCAGGTCCGCGTAGTCGTCCTCCACGAGGTCGCATTTGGTCAACACCACGATTCCAGCGGGCACATCCAGCAGGTCGAGGATGGCCAGGTGCTCCCGCGTCTGGGGCATCACGCCTTCGTCCGCCGCCACCACAAGCAGTGCCAGGTCCACGCCCCCCGCCCCCGCCAGCATGTTCTTGATGAAGCGCTCGTGTCCCGGCACGTCCACAATCGAAACTTCGCGTCCCGAGGGCAGGTCGAGCCACGCGAACCCGAGGTCGATCGTTAGCCCCCGCTCCTTCTCCTCGCGTAACCGGTCGGGATCGATGCCCGTGAGCGCCCGCACGAGCGTGGATTTGCCGTGGTCGACGTGGCCCGCGGTGCCCAACACGTACATTTGTTCGGCAGTGTACACGCCGTGTCACTCGCGGGGCGACCTCCGCCACTCCGTGGTGGGTGGAAAGCGCTGTGCTACAGCTCGCCGTGCGCCCGCAGGATCATGTACCGCTCAACCGCCTTGCCCAGGTAGTCAGCGATTTCCGAATACCGCCCGCGGAGGGCCATCATGTACTCGTTCATGGGCAGCCGCCGGCGCTCCGTGGCCGCTCCGCGGCCGAGATCCAGCACCTGCTTGGCGGCCACGAGGTACAGGGGCCGGATGGCACGCGCGTCCTTGGCATACGCGGGGTTGTTGCTTGTCGCTCGGCAGTTCATGAATCCGACCGGCGACACGAGCGAGGTCGTCGCGTTCGCCTGTTCCTTCGCGAGCCGCTTGATCGCAATCTCGGGCTTCTCTCCTGGCAAGACCGGCCCTTCGATGGTGCCCCACACTTCGGTCCCCCGCGCACGGATGACATACCCCTTGTCGTCCATCAAGAGCACGCCGTAGACGTGCAGCACGGGGACACCGTCGGGCATGGGCTCTTCGTCTTCCCAGCGGCCCAGCCACTGGTCTCCAAGATTCAATTCAGTCGGCGCGCCCGACCTCGCTGCCTCGGCGGCGGCGAGTTCGGCGACGCGTGTAAGATCTACCATCAGGCTCTCCGGCGATAAAACGGTTTGGCCACTATCGTGCCCGCTATGCCCGCAGCGTCAAGCGCCACACCTGGCAACGCTCGTCGGGCTTCCAACAGCGCCAGCCCGATCGTGGCGTTCAGTCCCGGCGACCGCACGCACGAACGGAGTTGCCCGGCCGCGATTCCGGCGATCGTCAGCGTTGTCGCCACCGGCAACGGGGTTTCCGAATCCAGCAGCACGGCGCTGAGAATCACGGTATCGTCGCCGCCAGGGATGCCGAGAAGCACGTCCAGGTCCGCGCCCGCCGGCGATAGCCCCGCTTCGAGGTCCGGTTCGAACGCCGGGATGCACGCCTCGACGCGTGCGATTTCGTAAGCATTATCGCCCGCGAGGACGACCCCCGCCGCACGCAGCGTCTCGATCACATGCTGCGCCACCGCTGGCGCCAGCATGAACTCGAACCCGTCGTCGCCGGTGTCGCTCGTCCGCGTTGCGAGGGCGCGAAACCCGTGGAACTCGAACGCGACCGAGCCCAGGTTCGGCAGCCGCGCGGGCAGCGCGTCCGAGAGGTGCCGCTCCACCGCCTCCGCCGCCCGCGGCCCCACCACGGCCAGTGCGCAGGTGCTTTCGGTGCGGTCATCCACAAACACATCCCAATCGGCCCCGCGCGCGTCGCTCAGGCGCCGCACGGTCTCGCTGCGCTGCGATGGCTCCCCCGTGACCAGGTAGGCGATCCCGCCCGTGCGCGCGATCAGCACAAGGTCGCGGATGTGGCCGCTTTCGTCGAGCGCCACGGTGCGCATGGCACGCCCCTCCTCGACCTCGCGGACATGCCCCTCGAAGACTGCTGCGAGGAGTTCACTGGCGTCGGTACCCGTGACCATGATCCGGCTGCGATGCGAGCGATCCACGATCGCGGCCTCGCCGCGCAGGGAACCGCATTCCGTGGCCCCTTCTCCGTAATCGCGTGGCAGCGACCACCCGTGGCGCTTCACGAAAGTCGCGCCCGCCGCCCCATGCATCTCCCGCAACGCCAGGTGAAACGTGCTCTCCAGCAAGCTCATTCGGGGACGAACTTCCGCCGCCCGTCCCGCTCCGTCAGCCGCCCCACGCCCGGGAACTCGTTGTGCACGCACACGAGCAGCGCGTTCTCGCGTACAGCCCGCTCGAAGAGTCGTTTTTTCGTTTCGAGGCTGACTAGCGGCAGCACGTCGAACGCCGCGATCCACGCCGGACGCTCCACCTGCACCGCATGGTGCGCCACGTCGCCGATGTAGATGGCCGTCTCCCCGCCAGAAGCGAGCACGATCGATGCGTGGTCCGCGGTGTGTCCCGGCGTGGGGATGAAGTGCACGCACGGGAGAATCTCCCGTTCGCCATCCACCAGCTCCAGTTGCCCCGACGCTGCCAACGGCTCGAAGTTCTCCGCGAAGTAGGCGCCTCTCGTACGTTCATTCGGGTGCGTGGCAGCCTCGTACTCGCGGGCTTGCACGAAATACCGCGCCCGCGGGAACGTCGGCAAAACTTCGTCTCCCTTCCGCACGGTGTTCCAGCCACAGTGGTCCGCATGCAAATGCGAGTTGACGACGTGCGTCACGTCGCCCGGGCCGACCCCAAGCGCTGCAAGCTGGGCCAACAGCGTGCCGTACTCCCCCGGAAAGACCCGTTCACGCGCGACGCCCTCAAGCTTGTTGCCCAGGCCCGTCTCCACCAGCAGTACCTCATCCCCGCGCCTCACCAGCATGCAATTCAATCCCAGCGGGACGCGATGCTGCGCATCTATCACCGACGAACCGACGGCCGGTTCCCACATTGTCCGCGGGACCACACCGAACACCGCGCCCCCGTCCATGCGGAACGTTCCATCCGAAATCACCGCAATCTCGAATGCGCCGACGGTGTAACGCGCGGGCTTCGTCATCAACTGAACGATAGTGTTCGTAGTGGTCGAGAGACAAACTCTCCTGCCGTTTTTCGGCAGTTGCGGCTAGTTGCAATTGCCAATCATGGTGTACCATCACACTTCACCCGCTCTCGGAGGACGGCCAATGGACATAGCACTCGCCGCGGGATGGATCGACCCACTCTTCCTCTCCACTGGCATAGCCGGCACGATTGGCATCCTCGGAGGTGCGTTCGCGCTCGGCATTCGCCACGGCATCGACTGGGACCACATCGCCGCCATCACGGACATTACGAGCACCACCGCCGCGGCGGAGGAGCGCGCCCGTGAGTCCCAGGGTGAGCCCGCCCGCACCCATGTCATTGAATCGCAGCCGCTCATCATGTCCGCAATGGTCGCGGGTTCCTCCGGCGGCAGTGTCACCATGAGTCCCGGGTGGGCCGCGCCTCGGCACGACGAGTCCCGTCTGGGCGGCTTCGTCCGCCAGCAGCGCCGCGCCATTACCCTGGGCACGCTCTACGCCCTTGGCCACGGGACCATGGTCATCCTCCTGGGGCTCATCGCCATCCTCTTTTCCGGCATCCTTCCCACCTGGATCGATGCCGCGATGGAGCGCATCGTTGGCATTACGCTCCTCTTCCTCGGCGTCTACCTGCTCTACTCGCTCTACCGCTTCTGGCGCGGCGAAGGCGAGTTCCGCTTGCAAAGTCGCTGGATGCTCGTCTTCTCCGGCGTCAGGCGTCTGAGTCGCCGCGTACGTGGTCACGCTCATCCCCACCCGCATTCGGCGGACCACATCCACGGTTCTGACCAATACGGCGTCGGCACGTCGTACAGCATCGGGCTCCTGCACGGCATCGGCGCCGAGACTGGCACGCAGGTGCTCATCATCGGCACCGCTGTTGGCGCTGCCAGCAAGGGCATGGCCGTCGCAACCCTGTTCGTCTTTGTCCTGGGCTTGCTCATCTCGAACTCCGTCATTATTGGCCTCACCGCCGCTGGCTTCGTCTCCGCACGCCGTCGCCAGGCTATCTACGTTGGCGCGGGCGCCGTTGCCGCGATATTCAGCCTCTTCCTCGGATTCCTTTACCTGTCGCATTCCGGCGGCATCCTCCCCGACCTCGACCCGCTCGTGCGTTGGGTCGGCGGCCCCTCCGCTTAACGCGCACCGAGGCCCGCGCACGCTATAGTTTGAGAGAGATGCCTGACAGCCTTAGCGACCGCTTTCGGGCCGCCATACGCGGGGCCGATCAGGATGTCGACCTGTTCGGGGCCGCAATCGTCATCGCCGGTTTACGCGGCCCCGACACCGACCCTCACGACACGGCCCGTGAGCTTGACCTGATCGCAGAGGCCGTGCGCGCGTTTGCCGGTGACACACGGGACGCGGGCGAACTCGCCAACGCAATCGACTATCAGCTCTTCTCCGTCATGGGTTTCCACGGCAACGCGGAAGACTATGCCGACCCCGAAAACAGCTACTTGGATGCCGTTGTCCAGCGCCGCATGGGATTGCCAATCGCGCTGTCTCTTGTGTACATGGAGGTTGCCCAGCGCGTCGGATTGGTGTGCGAAGGCATCGGCTATCCCGGGCACTTCATCGTCCGCTGTGGCGGACTCGAACAGCCGATCTACGTTGACCCGTTCCACCAGGGAGCGCGCCTCGATCGCGAAGAGCTTTTCGCCGGTTTGCGCAGCTACAACCTGAACGGAGCGCGGGCCGAGTCGTTCCTCGCCGCCATCACTCGCCGGCAGATGTTGCAGCGGATTCTCACCAACCTCCACCACGTCTTCCGCGGCCGCCGCGATATCGAGCGATGGCGTTCGACCGTGGACCTGCTGCTCTGCATTGAACCCTGGAACGCGAGCCTCCTCGGCGAACGCGGTATGCTGCATTACAGGCTTGGCGATGTCCGCGCCGCCCAGGCCGACCTTGAGCAATACGTCGATGCCGCTGGCCTCGGCACGGCGCACTCCAGCGCTGTGCGCCTGCTCGACGAACTACGCGCCAGGGCTGTCGTGCTGGACAGGGAGGCCGCGGATGGTCGAGAGTCATAACCACCGCCCGAGCAGGTCCCCATGAGCAGCCGCGTCACCATTCAGCGTTCCATCGGCTGGTATCTCCGTCAGCTCTCCCGCGTGATGCGCGTCCTTACCGACGAAGAGCTGGACCGCCTCATTCCCCACCTAACGGAGCGCCATTTCGCTCCCAAGCAAACACTCTTCTCTGCCGGCGACCCGCCTGAGCGTGTCTACCTCATCCTCAAAGGGCGCATCAAGGTCTATCAGGTGGCCGAGAATGGCAAGGAGATCATCTTGGATGTCGTCGGCAGGGGCGGCGTCGTCGGCGACATGGCTGTGGTCGAGGACGCCGGCAGAGGCGCCAGCGCCCAAGCGATCGAGGAGACGATCGCCGCGAGCATCTCCTGGGCCGACTTTTCCCACCTCATGCAGCAGTCCCCCCGTCTCGCGTTCGCTATGTGCGAACTCATGGCCCGCCGTCTCACGTCGATGCAGCGCACCTTCATGAATATCGTCTCCAAGCCCGTCTCGGCCCGCCTCGCCGACTTTCTCGTGGAGCAACAGGACGGCGGTGCTATCCGCCTCGGGCTGACCCATCAGGAGCTGGCGCAAACCATCGGCACCAGCCGCGAGACAGTCACCGCGCTCCTCAGCCGCTTCGTCACCCTCGGCGCCATCGCACCCGCCCCGGAGGGCTTCTGTGTGCTGGACGAAGACCTTCTGGACGACATCGCCAATGGCGACCTGCCAGTCTCGCCCCGCCATCCCGTTTCGCCCTCGCCAAGCACCATGCCCGTTGGATGACTGCCGGCCACACCCGCCCCGCGAACACCCTGAACCCTCGCCGGCCGGGGCCGGCTATCATCGCCCACCAGGGCGGAAACACGCCCCTCAAATTGCGCGATGCCCTGTCCTACCTCGCCGACCACATCGAAGTCGATCTCTGGGTGGAGGACGGCCACTTCGAGGCCCGTCACGACCCCTTGTTGCGCCCATTGCCCCTCCTCTGGCGAGGCTGGGCGCGCTTCGCGTTCGCCCCCAAGCGGCCCTTCGGCCTCGCTGACCTTCTCTCCGGGACCAGCGACTCGGTGGGCATCTTCTTGGATATGAAGAATGGGGGGCAGGCTGCCGGGAAGCTCCTCCGCAACTCGATCGACGCGGCGGGCCATGCCCCGCGCATCGCTGCTTCGTCCCAGCTCTGGTCGGTGCTTCGCGGCATCGGTAAGCACGCCCCCGAGGTAGACATCTTCTACTCGATCGACGTGCGGGCGAAGCTCGACCTCTTCTTCTCGGTGTCACATCGCGACGCCCGTCCCCGCGGCGTGTCCTGCAAGCACACCCTCCTCAACGAGCCCCTCGTCCGTGCTTTCCACGAGCGCGGCTACCTCGTGGTAGCGTGGACAGTGGACGACGGCAACCGCGCGATGGAACTCGCCCGCTGGGGCGTCGACGGCATCACCACGAACACCGTCCCCCGCATCCGCGACCGCTTCTCCGCGCTCCAAACATGAATCCCATCAGCGTCTACATCCACATTCCCTTTTGTACGATTAAGTGCGGCTATTGCGATTTCAACGCGTATGCCGGCATGGGCGCGTTACAGGAAAACTACTTCGACGCGCTCCTGCGGGAGATCGATGCGTCCGCGCCGCTCGTGGCTGGCCGCGAGATCGCGACCATCGCCTTCGGCGGTGGCACGCCCGGAGAATCCCCGCCAGCGCTCATCGGCTCCGCCATCAGCGCCGTCGGTAAACTGGGGCCACTTGCGGCCGGTGCCGAAGTCTCGCTCGAAGCGAACCCCGGCACCACCACAGGCTCGATGCTGCAGGAGTTCCGCGCGGCCGGTGTGACGCGTGTCTCCTTCGGCGCCCAATCGTTCGAGTCGGCCGAACTCGCCTTCCTCGATCGCATCCACTCCCCCGAGGCCATCGGCGCATCCGTCGCCCTCGCGCGCGAAGCGCGTTTCGATGACGTGGGCCTCGACCTCATATACGCCATAACCGGCCAGTCGATGGCCGCCTGGGAGCGCACGCTTGCGACGGCCATCGCCCTCGCTCCCGACCACATCTCCACCTACGCCCTCACGGTCGAAGAGGGCACGCCTCTCGCCACGCGCGTGGGACGAGGGGAAGTTGCCGCAGTCGACGGCGACGTCGCCGCCGACATGTACGAACGCGCCACCGACCTCCTCGATGCGGCGCGTTTCCATCAGTACGAGCTCTCGAACTGGGCCAGGCCCGGCCACCAGTCGCGCCACAACACTGTCTATTGGACCGGCGGCGACTATCTCGGCCTCGGCGCTGGCGCGCACGGTTACATCGGCGGCGAACGCTACGAGAACGTCGCTCACCCGCGCGATTACATCTCCACCGTGAATCAGGACGGCCGTGCCGTCGCGAACGCATACGTCCCCGGCCGCGCCACCGCCATGTTCGACTGGATCACGCTTTCCCTCCGTCTAATCGAGGGCTTCGAGCGCGCCGCATTCGAAGAACGTTTTGGGACGCCCGTCGCGACAATCGCCGGGCCTGTCTTCGCTCGGACCATCGCGGCTGGCCTCCTCGAAGAGGTCTCGGGCCGTATCCGACTTACCGGTCGTGGCCGCCTCCTCCATGGCGAAATCGCCGCCGAGTTGCTCGCGCACCTGCGCGAGCCTTACGCGTCCAACCTGAAGGTCTTGGGTACGAGCACTTCTAACGAGAGGCCGTCGGCTGACAATCGGTAAATCAACCTCCAGGAACCCACGAAAACCTCACGGAGCCTCGGGTTCTGGTGCTCAGGCACGACGCGGCCATGTTCTGGGAACTGTTCGAGTTGCGCGACGGCATTGAGCAAGGACTCTGCAAAGCGATCAGCCGCCTCAGTTGAGCGCTCGTTGAGGCGCTCATACTCATCTTCGAAGGCAGCGACCTCGTCGTTCCAGATGATCTCCACTATCAGGCGCGACCGAAGCGCCGTAGCACTTCGGAATGCGGAACGACATGACCAGCATCAGTTTGGGCCATGGCCCAATCGAGTTGCGCGAGCTGCTCGGGGGTGAGCGGCGCCACGCCGGCCCACTCGTCATCGGAGATCTGCTGGAGGACGACTTGGGCCTCGTCCGCGGTCATATCGATGACTCTCCGTTGGAGGACCTCTTTAGCTGTCACATTGGCATCGTAGCGTCGCGCACCCGATTGACTCTACTAGCACAAACGTTCTATCGTCATAACCACCAGCGGGGGGTGAAGCAACGGTTTAGATCTCGTGCTACGCGACCATAACCCGTTGAGCCAGTACCATCCGGGGTCTACGTTGCCGCGGGAGTCGCCCGGCAATGCCGCCCGGCCGCCCGGCTCGGCGAGTCCCAATTACATTTGAGGTCCCCATGAAGGTCGTCTTTTTCGAAGACGTTGAAGGCACCGCGCAGGTCGGTGACGTGAAGGACGTGAAGAACGGCTTTGCGCGCAACTTCCTCCTCCCCCGCGGGCTTGCCGGGCCCACCACCAAGGACAACCTTGGCCATGCTGGCGCGCTCGCCCAAAAGGAGACGCGCCGCCAGGAGAAGCTCGATACCGAAGCGCGCAAGCATACAGGCACGCTCGAGGGCTACACGATAACGATCGAGGCGCGCGTGGGTGAATCTGGCCGCCTCTTCGGCGCCGTCACCAACCGCGACATCGCGGAGAAGCTCAGCGCTTCCTCCGGGCTCGAAATAGACCCCCACATCGTCCTTCTCGCCGAGCCCATTCGTGAACTCGGCGCGCGGCCCGTGACCGTGAAGTTCACGCGCAACGTCTCCGTCGACGTGATCGTCGATGTGGTGCCCGACGAAGAGTCGAAACCAATCGTCGCCAGGCTCGAGGCCGAGCGCGCCGCCGAGGCCGAGGTCGAGGCCAAGCGCGCCGCCGAAGAGGAATACCAGCGTAAGCAGCAGGCCGGCAGCCGCGCCGCCGCCGAGGAAGCCGCCGCCGCCGCTGCCGAGGCTGCATCCGAAGAGTCAGAGTCCGAGACCGAGTAAATGCGAGAGGAGGGACAGGGCACAGGCACTCGTTGACCGTGGCCTAATCGTCACAGCACCCGTCCCTGCTCCCTCCTTCGCGAATGTCGCAACTCGCCACGCTCGAACGCCTGCCCCCGCACGACATCGAGGCCGAAGAGGCCGTTGTCGCGGCCCTGCTTGTCGATCCCGAAGCCATCTTCAGCGTCGCCCCCATCCTCAAGCCGCTCGACTTCTTCCGTGAGAAAAACGGCTGGATCTACGAAGTCTGCGTCGATCTCTGGTCTCGTGACGAGGCGATCAACCAGATCACCGTCGCCCACGAACTCGCGCGAAGGGAACGCCTCGACGAGGCCGGCGGGCAAACCTACCTGGCCGAGATCATTCGGCGCCTGCCCACCAGTCTCGGCGCCGAGTTCTACGCCCACATCGTCAAGCGCGACTCCACCTACCGTGGCCTCATCCACGCCGCCACGGGTATCCTCCAGATGGCCTACGAGGCCCCCGCGGAGATCGAGGACGTCTTCGCCCGGTCCGAGGACCTGTTGCAGCGCCTGCGATCGGGCGAGAGCTTCCGCGACTTCGTCCACATCCGTCAGCTCCTCCAGGCCTACCTCGACGAGGACATCGAGGCGATCGAGCGCCGCGAGCTGGCCGCTATCCGCAGTGGCTATAGCGACCTCGATACGCTCCTCGGGGGCCTCAAGCGCTCCGATCTCGTCATCATCGGCGCCCGCCCGTCCGTCGGGAAGTCGAGCTTCGCCCTTGGTATCGCCCGCAACGCCGCCGTCCTTCAACGCGCCAACGTCGCCTTCTTTTCGCTCGAAATGTCCGGCGAGCAGTTGGCCATCCGCCTCCTTTCGTCCGAATCCGGGGTCGATAGCACCCGTCTCCGCCTGGGCCAGCACACCGAGCCCGAGGAACAGCGCATCATCCGCGCCTCCGGCGAGCTCTCGGAGGCGAATATCTGGTTCGACGACTCTCCCGTCCTCAGCGTGGCGGAGCTGCGCGCCAAGGCGCGCCGCCTCTCGGGCGAACGCGGCCTTGACCTGATCATCATCGACTACCTCCAGCTCATGCAGGGCGAGCCGGGCTCCAAGTCCGCACGCGAGAACCGCGTCCAAGAGATCAGCTACATCTCCCGCACGCTCAAGGGTCTGGCGCGCGAACTGGACGTGCCCATCATCGCCCTCGCCCAGCTCTCTCGCGCCATCGAGGCCCGCCATCCCCGTACACCCATGCTCTCGGACCTGCGAGACTCTGGGTCAATCGAGCAGGACGCGGACATCGTCATGTTCCTCAGCCGCGAGGAGATGTACACCACCCCCGAACAGTGGGCCCAGCAACATCCCGACCTCCCCGAAAGCGCGTACCCCAAGGGCGTCGCCCAGGTCATCGTCGCGAAGCACCGTAACGGCCCCACGGGGACGATCGAGCTGCGCTTCCGCGACCGCCTGGTAAAGTTCGAGGACTGGGTCCTGCGCCGGGATGATGGCCTGTGAGCGAGGAACCGTTTTCCGGCTTTCCCGGCATCGCCCAGGCGACCGCTATCCCAAACGTATTCTTTGCGGCCGTGCTGCCGCGCCTCCAGGAGCCGGGCGAACTGCTGGCGTTCCTATGGGTCGCGCGACTGACCCAGGAGGTGCGCGGGACGCCCGCATTCGTGACGTCGGAACAAGTTTGGCAATCTGCGGGAGCGCGGGAGTCGTTCGAGCAGCTCGCGGGTGGCCGTTCCGGGCTGGAACGGGGACTCGAGCGGTGTACCGCCGTTGGCGCGCTCCTCGGGCTTCGACTCGCGGGCCCGGGAGGCGACGAAACAGTGTTCTTCGTGAACAACCCCGCGTCCCGCCGGGTGGTTGGTCGCGCGCGGGCCGGGGAGCTGCGCCTAAAGCCGGAGACCATCGCCGTCGCGATTCCCGCGGAGCCGCGCCCGGGAATCTTCCGGCTCTACGAAGAGAACGTGGGCACGATCACGCCGCTCGT
>JBKKBS010000149.1:0-3338 GCA_046713815.1 Tepidiformaceae bacterium | reverse complement strand
ACTGCATAATGCATGCATGGCCACCCTCACCCTCCGCAACGTCCCCGACGCTCTTTACGAGTCCCTCAAGGCCCAGGCCGCCCGCAATCGCCGCAGCCTCAACCAGGAGGTCATTGCGCAATTGCATGCTAGCCTCGCGGTGTCCACGCCAGAAGGCAGGAGGCAAGCCTTCGACCGTGCCCGGGAACTCAGCGACTCCGTTGGATTCATAATCGACCACCGCGAAGTGAAAGCGATGATCGAAGAGGGTCGCCGGTGATCGTCGTGGACTGCCAGGTCCTCATTTACGCCACGTTTCCAACTGACTTCACGGGCCGTGTGGCCGAGGTTCGCGCCAGGGATGACATCTGGGTCGCGCCGCCACTCTGGCGGAGCGAGTATCGGCATGTAGTGGCGGGCTACATGCGGCGCGCCTCACTCAAGCGCCGGTTGGGGGTGGACGCCGTGGAGCGCGCTGCCGCCTTGCTCGTGGATGAACCGCTTCCAGATACGATGGACATCCTTGCCCTGGTAGAGACCTCTCGCTGCTCCGCGTACGACCTGGAATACGTCGCTGTCGCCCAAGCCCTCGGGGTACCGCTGGTGACCAACGACAAGCAAATTCTCACGAACTTCCCCACCATTGCCGTGTCGTTGGACTCGTTCACGGCCGGAACCGCGTAGAATCCGCTGCACATCAACCCTGCGGAGCCGCAAACAATGGACTACTCATCGATCCTCTACGACGTCGAACAGGGCGTCGCCACCATCACCCTGAACAAGCCGGAGCGGCTCAATGCCTTCGATAACGAGATGCTCACCGATTGGGCGGACGCGCTGCGGCGCGCGGACGCCGACCGCGAGGTGCGGGCCATCATTATCACGGGCTCGGGCCGCGGCTTTTGTAGTGGCATGAACGTGGCGGCCGAGGCGGCTGGCGATGGCGTCCTCCGCACGCAGGCGACGGTCGCCCAACGGCGGCACTCGCTCCGCGACCGCGTGCACCCCATCCCGCGGACGCTAATCCAGCTCGAAAAGCCCTACATCGCGGCGATCAACGGCGCGGCGGCGGGCGCGGGCATGGACATGGCCACGATGGCCGATGTCCGCTTCGCCAGCACGACGGCGCGCGTGGGCATGACCTACGTGCGTATGGGCCTCATCCCCGGCGACGGCGGCTGCTACACGCTCCCGCGCATCGTTGGCACGCAACGCGCGCTCGATATGATCTGGACGGGGAAGATGTTCACCGCCCAGGAAGCCCTCGATATGGGATACCTGATGGCCATCTATGAGCCGGAGGAGCTGATGCCGAAAGTGACGGAGTACGCGCGCCGCATCGCCAGTGGCCCGGCCACGGCGATCCAGCTCGCGAAGAAGCTTGTTTACCGGTCCGCCAACTTGCCCTTCGACGAACACCTCGACATGGCCCAGATGGCGATGTTCATCGCCCAGTCCACCGACGACGCCCGCGAAGGCCCGAAAGCGTTCATGGAGAAGCGTGAGCCGCAGTTCAAGGGCTACTGATCTCGACGCGACTCGCGTAGACTCCGGCTCCTGATGAAGGCCGGTCGCATCTGCGCCGTGGGTCTGGCGCTCGGCGCGCTCGCCTCCATCGTGGCTGCTTCTCGCGACACCGCGAACGCGACTCAACTGCTTACAAATCCCGGCTTCGATGACTGGTCCGGCGGCTCACCCACAGGCTGGACGGCGACGCCCATCTCCGCCTTCGCGGAGGAGACTACGCGCGTCGTCAGCGGCTCCAGTGTGGCCGCATCGGTGGGTGCGGTCTCACTCCGTCAATACGTGCCCGCCGTTCCTGGGGCCGAATATGCCGGTGGGGTCTCTATCGCCTCCGACAGCGGCGGGTCAGTCACCGTTCGCATGCAATTCAGAGACGACAGTTTCGGGATGATTCATGAGATGTCGGCCACGGCTGCGCCCGCCGCGCAGTTCGCGTACCTGGCCGTCCAGGAAGCGGCGCCCGTCAACACCGCCTGGATCGAGTTCGTGATCCAGGTGAACGGGACGAGCACGGTCTTCATCGATGATGCGACTCTCGATGAAACGCTGCCGCCGCCCACGCCAACGCCAGTGCCAACAGGGACCCCGACGCCAACGGACACACCCGTGCCAACCCCGACCCCGACCGAGACGCCGACGTCCAGCAGTCCCACAAACACTCCCGGGGCCTCGCCGTCGGCCACGGCCGCGAGCGCAACCCCGACCCCGAAGCCGCCTAGTGCCACGTCCACGGCAACACCCACGCGCACCCCGACGGCCACCCGAACCCCAGCATCCACCGCCACCGCGTTCCGCACTCCGACACCCACAAGAACAGCGACCAGCACGCCATCACCGGGAAGCGGCACCCCCGGCACGGGCGCGCCGTCACCGACACCCGCCGGCGGCGGCCAGAACTCCGGCGGGCTGTTGCTCAACGGTGGCTTCGAAATCGGCGACGATGCCGACAGCACCAAGCCCAAGCACTGGTCGAAGTTCGGTGGCGAGATGTCTCGCGCGCCCAGCGGATACGGTGGAGCGTTCGCGGGCCAGTTGGCATCGGCCACGGACTCGACCAAGTGGCTCTCGCAGCTCGTGAAGGTGGAGCCCGGCGAGTGGTACCGGTCGCAGGGCTTCGCGCGCGTGTCGGCAGGCGCGGGCGAGGTATTCATCCGCCTCAGCTGGCACCCGTTCACCAACGGCGATGGCGCGGCGATCGAGCAGCACGATTCACCGCTGGTGGCGTCGGACGCGTGGGAGGCGGTCGAGACTGGCCCCGTGCGAGCGCCCGACGGTGCCTACTCCGTACGCGTGCGCCTGATGCTGCGGCCCTCGGGCGCCGTCACCGCGCAGTTCGACGAGATCTCGCTGCTCGCCACCAGCGCCCCGCCTCCCGCAACCGCCACGCCGTCCGCAGGCACAACAGGGACGCCTCCGCCTCCGTTTGGGAGCGCGACCCAGGCGCCCACACCGCGACCGACCGCTACGCCACGCGCGGCGACAGCCCCTACCGGCAGCGCGCGCAACGCACCGGTAACCTCGACGGTGGTCGTGCTGCCGGATCCGCATACGCTGCGGCTGTCCGAGATCATGAGCGACCCCGCCGAGGCCGGCCGCGACGGCGCGTACGAGTGGGTCGAGCTCGTGAACGTGGGGACGGAGACCGTGTCGACTGCCGGGTGGAAGCTGGGCGACGGCGCTTCCACCGACCTCCTGCCGGAGGCAAGCATCCCGGCCGGCGGCTACGTGGTCGTTGCCGGCAGCCTTGCGGATTTGCCCGCCACCGCTGCCATCGTGCGCGTGGCCGGACAGATCGGCGGCGGCCTCAACAACGACGGCGATACGCTCGCGCTCGT
>JBKKBS010000148.1:0-2660 GCA_046713815.1 Tepidiformaceae bacterium | reverse complement strand
GAGACGATGCCTTCGCCGAGCCCGTAGACCGCTTCGATCGTGATCTTCGTAGGGTCCGACGTGAGCGGTTCGACGGTGAACATGACGCCCGAGATCTCCGACTGGACCATGCGCTGCACGGGCACGGCGAGGCCCACGCGGGCGTGGGAATAACCCGCCTCCTGGCGGTAGAAGATCGCGCGGCCCTCGAAGAGCGATGCCCAGCAGGCCTGCACGGCGCGCACGACGTTGGCGGCGCCGACGACGTTCAGGAACGTGCTTTGCTGGCCGGCGAAGCTCGCCTCCGGGAGATCCTCGGCGGTGGCGGAGCTACGCACCGCAACCGGTCCGCCGCCCAGCTCGGCATAGGCGCCGGCGATCTGGGAGGCAATGTGGGAGGGTATCTCCGCCGCCATGAAACGCGCCTTGATCCGTTCGCCGGCCGCGTTCAATGCACGCGAATCATGAATGTCGAGGTCCGCAAGCTCTTCCGCGATTGCCCGCTCGAGGCGAGCGACGCGAATGAAGCGGAAGTACGTTTCCGCAGTGACGACGAATCCGGGAGGGACGGGAATCCCTGCGCGCGTCAGTTCACCGAGATTCGCCCCCTTGCCCCCAACGAGGCCCAGGTCCTCCTTGCCTACGTCGGAGAACCAGACGACCGACCGGGTGGTGCTAATCACGAAATCGATACCTCCGGCTACCTGGCAGTGTTTTGTTCCGATAGCTCGGCGAGACGAATTGTACCCCGCCGTGCTCCCCCATCGGCCGCTCGTTACGGCAACTGATATGTGTTTGTGAGTCCCATGCGAGTTATTCGACGGTGACTGTTTTCGCGAGGTTCCGGGGCTGGTCCACGTCGCATCCCCGCTGGATGGCGACGTAGTACGACAGAAGTTGCATCGGAATCGTGGCGGCGATCGGCTCCAGCAGTTCCGGCACTTCCGGGATCTCGAGGGTGTGGTCCGCCAGCTTCGCGATCTCCGCGTCGCCTCGCGTTACGACGCAGATGACCTCGCCCGCGCGCGCCTGTACCTGTTCGATGTTCGAGATCATCTTCGAGCGCAGGGCATGCTTGGTAGCGATGGCGACGGTGGGGAAGGAGCGGTCGATGAGGGCGATGGGGCCGTGCTTCATCTCTCCCGCGGCGTATCCCTCGGCGTGGATGTAGCTGATCTCCTTCATCTTGAGGGCGCCCTCCATGGCCACGGGAAACGCCAGCCCGCGTCCGAGGAAGAGGAAATGCTGGGAGTCAGAGAATCGGGCCGCGAGCTTCTGGTACGCACGCGGGCTGGCAAGTATTTGCGCGGCCACGTCCGGGATTCGGACGAGGTCATTGATGCGCGATGCCACGTCTGTCGCGGTCAGGTGGCCTCGCACCTCACCGAGCTTGAGAGCGAGCGCATAGAGCGCCGCGATAGCGGTAACGAAGCACTTGGTGCTCGCCACGCCGCGTTCCAGCCCGGCGCGCGTGTATATCGTCCCGTCAGCCACGCGCGAAGTCTGGGCGCCCTCTGTATTGCAGATGGTGACTTGAGGTGCCCCCTTCCCGGTGGCCACGGCCATCGCCTCAAGCACGTCCACCGTCTCGCCCGATTGGCTGACCGACACGACGAGCGTTCGGTCGTCGAGCACCGGGTTGCGGTAGCGGAACTCGCTTGCGTTGTCAGACTCCGCGGGGATGCCGGACAACTCCTCGAAGTACCTTCGCCCCACCATCGCGGCGTGCAGGCTCGTGCCCATGCCCAGCAGCACTACGCGGTTGACGTGCGCGAGCCGCTCGAGCGCCGGGCCGAGGTCATCGAGATGAAGCGCGGGCGGCTGCAACGTGACGAGCGAACGGATCGTGTCGGACAGCGATTCGGGCTGCTCCATGATCTCCTTGAGCATGAAGTGCTGGTATTGGCCCTTGAGGGCGCTTACGGGGTCCATCGGCACCGTCTTCGCTGCCAGGTCGACGGTGGCCCCGGCAGCATCGACGAACGAGGCGCCATCGGCGGTGATGCGTGCGAACTGTTGGTCGGCGAGAAACGAGACGCGCTGGGTATGTGGGAGGATGGCCGCGAGGTCGCTGGCCAGCAGCATTTCACCGTCCCCGTGGCCGATGACCACGCCCCCGGCGTTTCCGAGCCGTGCCGCCACGATCACGCCTGGCTCCTTTGTGCTCATAGCCACGATCGCCTGCGAGCCATCCAGCCGCGCGGCCGTCGAACGCAGTGCGTCGATGAGGCTCGAGCCGGAGGCCGCGGCGTCTTCCATCAGGTGGGCGATAGTCTCGGTGTCGGTCTCGCTGAGGAACGTGTGCCCGCGCTCCTGGAGCGACCCGCGGAGGTCGGCGTAGTTCTCGACGATGCCGTTGTGGATGACGACGATCTCGCCGTTGCAACTGAGGTGAGGGTGGGCGTTCTGGTCGCTTGGCCGCCCGTGCGTTGCCCAGCGCGTATGTCCGATGCCCGTGGACCCTTCCACCGGGTCGGACGATGCCAACGCGGCCTCGAGGTTGACGATTTTGCCCTGTCGCTTCTTTACGACGAGCGGGCTCTCGCCGCCGTCTGGCGAAAGGACGCAGATGCCCGCGGAGTCGTAGCCGCGGTATTCGAGGTCGTGCAACGCACGAAGGAGGATAGGCGCGGCGGGCTTATCGCCCGCGTATCCGACGATTCCACACATGGGGATGCTCC
>JBKKBS010000147.1:0-2740 GCA_046713815.1 Tepidiformaceae bacterium | reverse complement strand
GCTTGAGTGTGCCCCGCGAATAGATGAGGTCCTTGGGCGTGAGGCCAGCGGGCGGATCGCCCGTCGAGAGGAAATCGAGCCCTTTTACCTGCCTCTGGATAGTGCGGTCGACTTCAGTGCGCACACGCGTCGCGAGATCAGTTTCCTCGCGAGTGAGCGGCGCCTTTGTCTCGTTCGCACGGGGCGCGGGGGGGGCGATGGTGAGCCTGGGGAGGGGGGACGCGGCGGCGGTTTCCGGGCGTTCCAGTACGGTGGTAGGCATTTCATCAGTCCCGGGCAGGTTTGAGATGGGATCGTCCTGCGGCTCATTCAAAGTAGATGTTTGTGCCATACTTCACAACCTGAACTTTCCGATACTCCGCATCACTGTGGCCAATAGTGATGAACGGCTGATAAACGCGCCGCTCCTAGGTTGAGTTGCTCGCTGCCAGCGCCGCCGCCTTCAGCTCGTCGTATGCCTCCGAAACGTGCTGCTTCATGAGCGCGAGGTCGGGCATAACGCGCGGCTCGCCCATCATGCCGACGTAGAGCACCTGGTTGTACGTGCCGATAGCAACGCCATAGCCGAGATTGCCGCCCAGCAGCATCAGCCCGATGGAATCGGTAACTTTCCGTCCCGCCACGTATTGGGGCACATTCACGCCCGGCACATTCGTCGCGACGAAGGTGATCCCGCTCCCAAACGTGGGGAACGGCGGCGCTGCCATCGCGGGCCGCGGGAAAAAGGTGGACGCCGTGGCGGCGGCATCGCTCTGCAAGAGCGCACCCGCGGCAAGGCCAGCGGCCATGCTCGGCGGGACGAGATCAGCATTTTCCATCAGCACCTCCAGGCCCTGCGCTTCCTGCGCCTCCTTGATCCGCTCGGTCTCGATGCGCACGGCATTCAGCCGTTCGACGGCCGGCATTGGCTGCGCGGAAAGTGACGGGAACATCATCGAGACGCGGTTGCCGAGGGCGCCGCTCTCGTCCCCCTTGCGGACGTTTACGGGACAACCGATGCGCATCTTCTGGCCCGGTGCAACGGTCCATTTGTCGCGCAGGTATCGCGCTGCCCCTTCCGCGAGCACCGCGAGGACGACATCGTTGACGGTGCCGCCGAGGACACCCTTGATGCCTCGCACCTCACCGAACTCCCACTTCAGCCACTCGAGCGAGCGGCGAAAGGTGATCGGCGGGATGTTCCACGGCGCCATCACCACCGGTTCGCTCGCTATTCGCGTGAGGGATTGGCCCACGCGGCCGAGCATCTCCATGCGGGTGCGCGTGGCGACCGGGTCGCGGAAATCCTGCTGCGCGCGGCGAGACATCTCCATTTGCGTCTGCATCAGGTCGAAGATTGCGTCGCTCACGGCCTGTGCGGGTGTGGCTGGCGTCGCGGCAACCCAAGCGGTGTTCGGCGGGTCCGGTGGCAGCGCCTCACGCTCGAAGTCGAGCATGACCGTTGTCAGCTCGATGCCTGATACACCGTCCACCAGGCAGTGGTGGATCTTCCAGAGGAGCGCCGAGCGGCCGTCCTCCATGCCCTCGAAGACATGCATCTCCCAGAGAGGCCGATCGCGCTTGAGCACCTCTTCGTGCACCGCCATGGCGATCGGCCGCATCTCCTCTTCGCTGCAATTCGGCGGCAGCCGATGGCCGAAGATATGGCGCTCGAGGCTGAACCGGGGGTCGTCTTCCCAGACGGCATGGTTGAGGTTGAACGGGACCGAGGCGAGCCGTTGCCGGTACCGCGGGACGAGGTGCAGCCGCCGCTCGACATGGTCCGCGAGTTGCGCGCTTGTGACCGGCCCGTCAAGGAGCACCAGCGACCCGATATGCATGGGCCCATGGAACGATTCGCCATAGATGAACGATGCGTCCTGTGCTGTGAGGCGCCTGGAAGTGGCCTGTATTTGGACCGGGCTGGTCATGTCTGTGGCGCTCCTTTGCGCGCCTCCACCGCGAAATGGTGGGGCCGCGAGCATGTCTCCGCGAGTGCCCCTTGTCAAGGTCGAATGGCCCGCCCGGATGGCCCTACCGGACGTTCAGGACTCGAGCGCCCGCACTTCGGACAGCCGGCGCGCCAGCGCGCGATACGCCTCCGCATTCCAGACCATGCCCGTGTGCGTACTCCGAATCTCCTCGTTGCGGTCGGGAACGCGTTCAAGGCAACTCATCCAGTTCACCACGCCATCCGTGCGCGAATAGATGGAGTATCGCGGAACGGGCATACGCGACTCGTCCATCCAGTGCTCGACGAACGGACAGGTGCAGTGGCCCGTAAAACATGTCGGGCGTAGTCGTGATCGACGGGTCGTGGCGCTCGCCCGGTGGAGCGCTTCCATGGCCGCGCCGATGACCGGACTCACCCGCGCCACCTCGCCGATGGGCGCGCCCATGGCGATGACACAGGCGACGGACGCTGAGGCGCGCCGGGCGACGGAAGAGGCCAGCAGCCCGCCAAGGCTGTGGCCGATGATTCGCACACGTTGGCCAGTCTCTGCCTGCGCTCGCCGCACGGTATCCAGCAGATCGTCCGTCGTCGCGTCGGGACAGTCCGCGTTGAACTGAATGGTGGAGTGAAATGGCCGGTAGCCCGTCCGGGCCAGCCACCAGAAAAGCTCCGCCATGTACGCGTCGTTGCCGAGGAAACCGGGCACCAGCAGGACCGGTTCACCCCTGCCCTGCGCAACTCCCCACCCCCAGTAAATGGGCGACATTCGCAGCACGAGCCGCTCGAACCCGGCACAAGCCTCCCGCC
>JBKKBS010000146.1:0-2628 GCA_046713815.1 Tepidiformaceae bacterium | reverse complement strand
GGCCGTGTCGCCGCCTGTTCGGTCACGTCCTTAGCGAAGCACCGGGAGGCGTGGCGGGCAAGCTCGTGATAGTGGCGTGGAACACCTCGGGCGCGCCCAGAGAAGGATCTCAACGCTTACGCCGTGGACCCTTGGTGAAGGGCGTCGGGCTCCCGCCGTCACGGATGGTGTCCCAGTTGAGCGACTCCCCTTGGTTTCTTGCACGAACTGGCTAGACTGGCTAGGATGACGAGGATGGACGGGCATGTTCGTACATGGAATATTACCGACGCCAAGCATCGATTGGGTGAGGTGATCCGGCTCGCGCGAGCCGAGGGCCCGCAACGGATCACGGTCCGCGGCGAGACGGCGGCCTACGTTCTTCCAATTGAACTCTACCGGGCTTCGCTCGGCCTTGAGCGGGAAGCGCCCGATGAATCGTGAGGCGACCTGGCAATTGCAGGACGCGAAGAACCGGCTCAGCGAGCTCATCCGGCGCGTCGAATCCGGCGCCGAGCAGGTGATCACGGTGCGCGGCAGACCGGTGGCGGTTGTCGTCGCTTACGAGCAACACCATCGCGATAAGACCCGGAAGACTGGGAAGCAGTTGCGCGAACTCATGCAACGATGTCCCCTCCCCGACGTGTTTGACTTGATTCCCGAGCGCACAGCAGAGCCACTGCGCGAGATCGACTGGTGACCTACCTCCTGGACACGGTAGTGCTATCGGAAATTCGCAAGCCCCGGCCGGACGCGCGAGTCGCAAAATGGGTTGACTCACAGGACTGGGAGAACCTTTACATTAGTGCGATGACGATCGGTGAAATTCGTGCGGGTGTAGTACTTGCGCGAACGCCCGAACGAGAAGAGGCGCTCGACCAGTGGGTGGCCTTCGTCCGCGAAGAGATGCGCGACCGGATACTTCCCGTGGGCCCCGACGAGGCCGAGGCCTGGGGCAGGATCCATGCGCGGCGTAGCGCCGCCGGCGCAATGCCAGCGTTCGTCGACTCACTGATTGCGGCCACAGCCGTCGTGCGCAATCTCACGGTGGTCACGCGCAACGTGAAGGACTTCGAACCGACGGGCGTCCCCGTGCTCAATCCGTGGGAGCCCACCTGACCCCACCGCACACCTGGGATAGAATGCCCCGGCAACAATCCCAAGCTCTCGAAGGTGTCCCCATGGAAGTACCTCTGCTGATCAACGATTTCCTGCGCCGCGCGGCGAAGCTCTATCCGAATAAGACCGCCATCGTCGACGGCCCGGACCGATTCACCTATGGGCAGTTCCAGGAGCGCGTGAACCAGCTCGCACACGCCCTTCTCGGGCTGAGCATTCAGCCCGGCGACCGCGTCTGCATTCTCAGCCCGAACTCGCATTACTTCATGGAGAGCTACTACGGCGTCACCCAGATCGGCGCGATCCTGGTGCCCCTCAACTACCGCCTCGTGGCCGCCGACCACGAGTACATCATCAACCATGCGGGCGTGAAGGCCGTGCTCGTCGACTACGAGTACACGAACGTCGTGGATCAGATCCGCCCGAACATGCCGAATGTCGAACACTGGATCGTGGCTGAGCCGCGCGCGGATTCGCTGACGCCCGCCGGCTGGACCGACTGGGACCAACTCATCTCGAACCAGCCAACGACCGCTACGCCTTTCGTGGAGCAGGACGAGAACGACACGACCTCGATCAACTACACCTCCGGGACGACGGCACGGCCGAAGGGCGTCATGCTGACGCATCGCAACTGCTACATCAACGCCTACAACTTCATCGCCCACCTGCGCATCCGCCACGAAGATGTCGAGCTGTGGACGCTGCCGATGTTCCACGCCAACGGCTGGGGCGGCCCGTTCGCCCTCACGGCCATGGGCGCGACGCACGTCGTCCTGCGCGCCGTAATCGGCGGCGAGATCTACCGCCTGATCGAGGAGGAGAAGGTCACCTTCGCCTGCATGGCGCCTGCGGTGCTGAGCACGGTCCTCAACTACCCCGACAGGGATAAGCACAATATCACGACGCGGCCACGCTTCACCGTCGCGGGCGCGCCACCGCCGGCCGCCTTCATCGAGCGCCTCGAGAAGGAGATCGGTTGGGAGTTCATTGAGATCTACGGCCTCACCGAGACGGCGCCCATCCTCACCGTCTCAACGCCCGACTACCAGAACCCGGACGGCGCCGACTACTCGCGCCGTTCACGCGCGGGCGTGGAAGCGATCGGCGTCGACATCCAGGTGCTCGACGAGAACGGCAAGCCCGTGGCCAAGGATGGCGTGGCGATCGGCGAGATCTGCGCGCGTAGCAACGTCGTCCTCAAGGGCTACTGGGAACAGCCCGAGGAGACCGCGCGGGCGATCTACAACGGCTACTTCCACTCGGGCGACCTCGCCGTCTGGGACGAGTTCTCGAACATCCACATCGTCGACCGCAAGAAGGACGTGATCATCTCCGGCGGCGAGAACATCAGCTCGCCCGAGATAGAGGACGCGCTCTACAAGCACCCCGCTGTGCTCGAAGCGGCCGTGATCGGCGTGCCCAGCGAGAAGTGGGGCGAGACTCCCAAGGCCCTCATCATCCTGCGCGAGGGCCAGACGGCCACTGAGGAAGAGATCATCCAGTTCGCGCGCCAGCATCTCGCCCACT
>JBKKBS010000145.1:0-4752 GCA_046713815.1 Tepidiformaceae bacterium | reverse complement strand
GCGTGCGCTGAAATTCTCGCGCATCTAGCTCGATCGCGACCGATTCCCTGCCCCGCCCGAAGACGTTGGCGGGAAGGATCCCCTGGCGCCGAAGCAGTTTGACCTTTTTTCCAAGGACGGTGCGGGGTGCGGCCTTCACGGCCACGCGTTCTGCCATTTTCACTAGCCTCCACGCGACGCTCGATACGTCGCGGCGAGCATCAAAGGTAGTAGGACACTGTCCTTATGGCTACCTGCGCGCCTGCTGGGCGCCCGTTGACGATACGCACATTTCATACGATGGCGGAGCATCCCGGCCCCTCAATTGACCTCCTCCCTGTGCCGCGTCACGATCACGAGACGCGATGCAGGTCTCAGACGCAGTCCGGCCCACAACCGTAACGTGCCAACTGGGTGGCCGCTTCTCACGTTGCCCTCAACCGGCAGTGAACTCCTGCCAGTACTGTGGCCGCAGGTTCTGCGACGCCCACACCCACTACGCCCAGGATCACGAAGCCGTCTGCGCCCGGCCCCGCTGCGCACGCAAGCGCGAGGACATGGTCGTCCACCTCCAGTACCGCAAGCGCGTCCAGCAGCGCAACCACGCCGGGCTCTGCGGTCTCGAAGACTGCGGCCCCCACCCAGGCTTCGAATGTTCACTCTGCGAGGGCCTCTTCTGCGCCACACACCTCAGCGAGCGCATGTACCCCTTCCGCGACGGATGGATCGTGATCGAGCGCCGTGTCAGTGTCTGCCCGCGTTGCTGGGAGCGGCGGAAGGTCTGGCGGCGATAGTGCGCAACTCGTGACCGATCTCAATCTGCTCCTGGACGCGTTGCAGGCGCGCGATGGCGCCGCCGCCCTCCGTGCCCTGGACCGGCGTGGCGTGCTGACCGCCCTCCTCCCCGAGTTCGAAGCAGGCCGAGGCTTCCTCCAGCCCGAGCTGCATTACTATGACGTCCTCGACCACAACTTTAGCGCCGTCACGGCGTTTGACGCCGTCACCGGCCCCGGCGCCGACGGCGTCGAGCTGCGCCAGGCGACGGCCTGGGTCAACCTCGACGAATCCCTCTCCCGCAAAGTCTCTCGCTACCCACTGCGTTCGCTCGTGCGCCTCGGCTGCCTCCTGCACGATGTGGGCAAGCCCCACACCGCGGTTGAAATAGATGGCCGCCTGCGATTCCCGCGTCACGGACCCACGGGCGCGGAGATGATGGCCCAACGACTCCCTGCCCTCGGGTTCGACGCCGAGGCCACGACCTTCGTCTGCAAGCTCATCCGCTACCACCTGCGGCCCGGCGAGCTGATCCGCAATTGGCCCCCGAGCGACAAGGCCGT
This sequence comes from Tepidiformaceae bacterium, assembly GCA_046713815.1. Classification (GTDB taxonomy): domain Bacteria; phylum Chloroflexota; class Dehalococcoidia; order Tepidiformales; family Tepidiformaceae; genus JBBDMZ01. The sequence goes on along the minus strand of JBKKBS010000145.1, from coordinate 3,436 downwards.
GCGCCGTTTCGTGTCCGACCTCGACGGACATGTGCTGCCACTCATGCTCGTAAACCTGAGCGATGGCATGGCCACGCGCGGCCCCGGCTACACCCGCGAAAACTTCCGACGCCACGTCAATTTCGTAAACTACGTCATCGCGCGCGCCTGGGGGGCGACCGAACACTCCGAGGAGGCGCCCCTGGTCAACGGCGATGACCTCATCCGTGAGCTTGACCTCGGCAGTGGACGCTTGTTGGGGGCTATCCTAACATCGCTACGCGGGGCCCAGTCCGAAGGCGCAATTCGGGATCGTGATGAGGCGCTCGTCTACGCCCGCGGTGTTCTTGCGACTCTGCCAGCGGACGAAACCTGATCCCCCGCTCACCCGGCAGGAGTGTTCCCGTGGCTGTCATGTGGAGCGTCATCTTCTACACCGTCGCGGCCGTGGCCGCGTTCTACTTCATCCTTCTGCGTCCCGTCTTGCAGTCACAGAAGGAACAGCGCAAAGCCGTGCGTTTGCTTCAGATCGGCGACGAAGTCGTGACCACCGGTGGCCTCATTGGTGAAGTCACGGATGTCGTTACTCCCGTCAACGGGCCGACGGAACTGATCATCGAGATTGCCCCCGGCGTGCGCGTGCGCGCCGTCACTGAAGCCGTCTCCCGGCGGCTCACCACGCTCGCCCCGGGCGAAGACCACCAGGCGCCCACTTCCGAAGAGGTTTCCCAGCCGAGTGCGTAGTACACCCAACGTCCTGCTCTTCCTGTTTGTCGTCGCCCTCTCCGCGTTTTCGCTCGTCGCCGTTTGGCCGAGCGACCCGGATCGCTACCTGCCCGGCGACTTTTGGCCCCACGGGCGGGGCATCGACATCGGCAGCTTCGAACGCGAAACCGTGCGCCTCGGGCTCGACCTGCGCGGAGGCTCCCGCCTCGTCCTCCAGGCCCAGCCGCCGGAGGACTATGAAGGCAATATCGATGACGCCCTCGACACCGCCAAGGACGTGATCGAGCGCCGCGTGAACGCTTTCGGCCTCGCCGAGGCTGAGATCGCGAAGACGAGTGGCAACCGCCTGACGGTCTCCATCCCCGGCATTCCCCTCAGCGAAGCCGAGCAACTCATCGGCAAGACCGCCCAGCTCGAGTTTCGCGTAGTCGATGAGTTGAACCAGGTCGTACCCGCCACAGGCGAAATCGACGGTCAGCGGATCGCGATGACCGGCAAGCACCTCAAGAGCAACACGTATCCCGACCGCCAGGGCACGACCTTCATCGTGGGATTCGAAACGACCGGCGAAGGGTCTCGCCTGCTCGGCCAAATCACCCGTAACGCCCTCCGATTCGATGCCGCCGATCCCCGGCGCCTGCTGCTCATCTACCTTGATGGGGCGGAAATCTCCAGCGCCACCGTCCAGGCTGTGATCGAGGATCGCGGCGTGATCACCGGCCAGGAGAGTTTCGAATCCGCCGCCGACCTCTCGAAGCAGCTCAATGCCGGCGCCCTCCCGGTTCCGCTCACGACGGTCCAGTCGAGCGAGGTGAGCGCCAGCCTCGGTGAAGACTCGGTCATCGACTCCGTCCACGCCGGTATCATCGGACTCGCCGCTGTCGCCCTCTTCATGATCCTCTTCTACCGCCTCCCCGGCGTGCTCGCCTCGCTCGCGTTGGGCGTCTATACGCTCATCGTCCTGCTCGTCTTCAAGGTCATGGAAGTGACCCTCACGCTCTCCGGTATTGCCGCTTTCGTGCTATCGATCGGCATCGCTGTCGATGCGAACATCCTGATCTTCGAACGGATGAAGGAAGAGCTGCGCCGTGGCCGCCCGCTGCAAAACGCGATCGACATCGGCTTTCGCCGCGCCTGGTCGTCCATCCGCGACTCGAACGCCTCGACGCTCATCACCTGTGGCATCCTCTACTGGTTCGGCAACCAGTTCGGCGCGACGGTGATCAAGGGCTTCTCGGCAACGCTCGCCATCGGCGTCCTTGTGAGCATGTTCTCGGCGATCATCATCACCCGCACCTTCCTGAAGATGGTCCTTGGCACGCCCCTCGCCCGGAACCACTGGCTCTTCAACGCCGAGGAACAGCGCCGTTCCGCCCCGGAAAGCGCCGAAGGCCCCGTCACCGGCCGCCCGTCCATCCTCGACTTCGCTGGCAAGCGCTGGTGGTACCTCTGGTTCTCCATGATCTTCGTTGTCATCGCCGCGGTCGCCCTGGTCATCCCGCCTCGTCTCGTCCCAAGCATCGAGTTCACCTCCGGCTCGTCCTTCACGCTCGAGTTCACCGAGCAGCAGCCCTCCGAACAGGATCTACGCGCTGCGGTGGCGGATCTCGGACACGAAGAGGCGAAGGTGCAGTCCGCGGGCTCCGGCCAGTACATCTTCCGCACCGACGAACTCCAGGGAGCGCCGCCGCTTGCCGCGACCGAGGACATCCAGGGCCCGATCGAGCCGCAATCGAGCGAGCTCGACCAGATCGAGGCGGGCCTGGAACAGCGCTTCGGCCCGGCGAACCGGCTCGACTTCAGCACGGTCTCGGGCACGGTCTCCAGCGAGATCGCGCGCAACTCCATTTTCGCCGTGGCCGGTGCTTCGCTCTTCATCATGCTCTACATCGCCTGGGCCTTCCGCCATCTACCCCGCCGCTGGGTCTTCGGCGGCGCCGCCATCTTTGCCCTCCTCCATGACGCTTTCGTCATCCTCGGCCTCTTCTCCATCCTCGGGAAGGTCTTCGGCACGGAGGTGGACACCGCGTTCATCACCGCCGTCCTCACGGTCATCGGCTTCTCCGTGCACGACACGATCGTGGTCTACGACCGCATCCGCGAGAAGGTCACCCACGACCCCTACATCCCCTTCGAGGAAGCCGTGAACGCCTCCCTCACGGAGACGCTCGCGCGTTCGATCAACACTTCGCTCGTCGTCGTCCTGACGGTCATCGCCATGCTCCTCATCGGCGGCGAGTCGATCCGCAACTTCCTCATCGTCCTGCTCGTCGGCATCGTCAGCGGCACCTACTCATCCATCGGCATCGCCTCGCAGCTCGTGGTCGCCTACGAAAACGACGACTTCCGCCGCTTCTGGCGCCGCATCCGCGGCAAAAAAGAAGCCCCCCGCGAAGAGATCGACGAACCATTGGGGGGCGAACCCCTCCCCGCATAGTGCGCCCCAAGCCGCGAAGTCAGAGCCGCGACTGGCAAGGAGCGGGTGGGCTCGTGGCTCGAAAATCGTCGCGGTACTGACAGCTCTGTTATCCGTACAACCCCAGCGGCGTCGGCTCACCCGCGGATCGCCCGCCGTTCAGCCGGTCGCGCAGCGACTGGCCGGGACGGTAGTCCGGAGTCAGCTCCGGCGGCTGGACGACAACTGGCATCGGCAACGCGTGCCCGAACACGAGTGCCTGGCGCTGGCTCTCCAGCGATGCGATCACCTGCCGCAGCCCCGCCCGCCCCTGCA
>JBKKBS010000144.1:0-4995 GCA_046713815.1 Tepidiformaceae bacterium | reverse complement strand
TCGCGGCCCATGCTCACGCCGTAAATCGCGTCCGCCACTTCGATCGTGCGCCGGTTGTGTGTGACGACGATGAACTGGGTGCGTTCCGCGAGCTTCTTCAGGGCCGTCGTGAAACGACCCACGTTCGCCTCGTCCAGGGCGGCGTCGACTTAGTCGAGCACGCAGAAGGGTGCAGGGTTGGCGGTAAGGAGGGCGAAGAGCAGGGCGACCGCCGTGAGCGATCGCTCACCCCCGGAGAGCAGGCTGAGCGTGCGCACGCGCTTCCCGGGGGGCTGCGCCTCGATTTCGATGCCCGCCTCGGCGATGTTCTGGGGGTCCGTCAGAGAGAGAGAGGCGGCGCCGCCACCGAAGAACGATGTGAAGTATTCGCCAAATGACGCGTTAACGGTCTCGAAGGTAGTGGTGAAGCGCGTGCGGATCTCTTCATTGAGTTCGGCGATGGCCTCGCGGAGCTGCACTTCGGCGTCGGAGAGGTCCTTCATCTGCGTCGTCAGGAACTCATACCGCTCCTTGCTCTCTTCGAAGTCCTCGGGCGCTTCTTCGTTGATCGGACCGAGGCGCCGGATCTGGCGGCGTACGTCTTCGATGCGTGCGCGCGTCTCGTCGACATCGATAGCGGCCCCGCCATGGACGGCGGGCGCGGAGACTTCGCCTCCCAGCGGCTGCTGTTGTTGGGCCTCGTCGAAGGTGACAATTTTGCCGGTGCCATCGGGCGCGAGCCCCTCACGCTCCATCTCGATGCGCAGGCTCTCAACGTGTTCGATCGCGCGTGAGACCGCTGCTTCGATATCGAGACGGCGGCGATCGACTGTGAGCAGCTCGGCCTGCGCTTCGGCGTACTCATCCTGGACCTGGCGCTCATGGTTCTCGAAGCGGTGCAGCTCGTCGCGGTCGGGCGCGGCATCGTCGGAATAGCGCGCCTGTTCGGCGCGCACGGCCTCGAGTTCGCGCGCCAGCTTGCCAAGGCGCTCGTCGATGACGCTCGCTTCGAGTTCAAACGTGCGGGCCTGCATCTTCCTGGTGGCGATCTGGTTCACGAGGCGTTCGATCGCCTTCTCGTGCTGATCGTGCATGGCGGCGATGGCCTTACGCTCGCCGTCGACGCCGGCAACGCGTCCGCTGGCTTCGGCGACGGATGCAAGGGCGGCCTCACGGCGGGCGGTGGACGCGTGAAGATCCGCCTCCAGGGCTGCCATGGCGGCGCGGCGCTCGTCACGGCGCAGTTGCAGCTCGGCCGCCGCCTGGCTGGCCTGGGAGATGAGGCGCTCGGCGGACTCGCGATCGCGTACGAGTTCGGACTTGCGGCCGTCCACCGAACCCAGCTCGCGGCGAAGACGATGGAGACGGTCGCGTTCCCGTTCGAGGTCGAAGCGGGCCGCCTCCAGCTCGCGGCGGACGGCATCATACTCAGCCTCGGCATCCTGGGAGTTCTGGGCGAGCTGTGCGATGGCCGCGTGGGCGTTGTCGAGCTGGTGGCTGGCAACCGAAGTGCGGCCGCGCAACTCCTTGATCCGCTCCGGCAACTCATCGAGCTCGCGCTGGCGCTTGAAGGGGCCCTCGTCGGCGCCCGTTGCGCCACCCGTGATGATGCCCGTCTGCTCGATGAACGTGCCATCGAGCGTGACCACGGAGCCGAGGCCACGGCGAATCATGCGCAAGCCGGTGGCCGCGTCCTCGACGATGATCACCCGTCCGAGCAGCGTGTCGACGAGCGGTTTCACGCGGCTATCGCAACGCACGAGCCGGGCCGCCACGCCCACAACGCCCTTCTCCTTTTGCAGGTTGAGGGGATAAATGTGGCGCATGCCGTCGATGGGAAGGAACTGGGCCCGTCCCCCGCGCCGCTGCGCGAGCAGCTCCACGGCCTTGAGGGCGGCGGCCTCGTTGTCGACGACGATGGCGTGGAGGCGGCTTTCAAGGACCGCGTTCACCGCGATTTCGAGGCCGGCCGGGACCTTCATCTGGCGCGCGAGGACGCCGCGCACACCCGCGATCTCCGGCGGTTCGCCGAGGCTGCCCGGCTCAAATCCGTCGATCAAGGCCTGGCCCATGATGAGGACGTTACGTGTGCCCGCGGCGATGCCATCGTGCTCAACCTGGATGCGGCGGAGGGCTTCGAGGCGGCCTTCGAGATGGTCCAACTCCCGCAGTTCGTGGTTGCCGGTGGATTCGTAACTGCGGACCTCGTCCTGGACGCGAAGAAGCCGGCCACGAGCGTCCTCAGCCGCAAGGCGCGCAGACTCCAGGTCTTCCTCGGCGGCCGTCAAACGCGACCGCAGCTTCGCGAAACGGTTCCCGTAGCCGATGAGCTCGACGAGTAGCTGTTTGCGACGCGCAGTCAGTGTTTCGTCTTCGCGCTCCAGGCCCGTCAGCTTGCGACCGGAGCCGTCCGCATCGGCCTGGAAGGCTCCGAGGCGGCGTTCGTCGGCGTCGGCTCCGTCGCGCAGTTCCTGGACCTTGCTCCGCGTCGCGGCGTAGTCACGTTCCGCCGATTCGAGCGCTTCGCGGCATTGAAAGGCGTGCGCTTTGGCTGTTTCCGCTTCCTGGACGATCTCGATCCCGCGGCGTCCGTCGTCCACGTCGACGGAAGACAGCCCCATGCGCTCGGACTCGAGACTGTCGAGTTCGATGCGGACCTCTTCGCGGCGTGCCGTCATCATCGCGTGACGCTCGCGATCGAGGGCGATTGCCTGTTCCGTGGCGAAAAGGCGCTGGTCGATTTCCATATTGCGAGCCTCGCGGCGAGAGATCGCGTCGCGACGCTTACGGATCTCGTCGCCGAGTGCGCGGATCTGCTCCCGGAGCTGCTGCACGCGCGTGGCGGCCGTGGCATCTTCCGCGACGCGCTGATCGAGGCCCGCCCGTGCGCGGACGATGGCGTTCTGCGCTTCGCTCCAGCGATGGCCGTAATACGCACGCAGCAGATCGATCAATTCAGCGGAGAGGCGGCGATGGTCGGCGGCGCGTTCCGCCTGGCGGCTGAGTTGGGCCAGCCGGGGCTCGATCTCGCCTACGATCAGCGTGACCCGTTCGATATTATCGCGCGTGGCGGCGAGGCGGTCCTGCGCTTCCTTGATCTTGATGCGGAAGCGCTTCACGTCGGCCGCTTCGTCGAGGAACGAACGACGCTCGTCCGGCGTCATGCTGAGCACTTCGTCGACGAGCCCCTGGCCCATGATCGAATACGAGTTCTGGCCGACATCACCCTTCATCAAGAGGTCGATGATGTCGCGCAGGCGGACACGGGAGCCATTGAGGAGGTACTCGGAGTCGCCGTTGCGGTAGATCCGGCGGCCGACTTCCACTTCCGCGAAGTCGAGCGGGAGCCAGTGATCCTCGTTGTCGAGGGTCAGGATGACTTCGGCCATGCCGACGGCTGCGCGCTCCGAGGTGCCGGCGAAGATGACGTCCTCTTGCTTTTTCGCGCGCAGGAGGCGGGCGCTCTGTTCGCCGAGCACCCAGCGGAGGGCATCGGAGACGTTGCTCTTGCCGGAGCCGTTGGGCCCGACGATCGACGTGATGCCCCGTCCGTACTCGAACGAAGTACGGTTTGCGAAACTCTTGAAGCCCTGGGCTGACAGCTTCTTGAGGTACACGTCTAGTCCTCCGCCCCCGCCTGTAGCTTGTCGACCGCCTGGCGAGCGGCCTCCTGTTGGGCAGCGCGTTTACTGCCGCCCTCTCCTCGGCCGAGCGTCTCCCCCGCGACGCGCACCTCGACAGTGAAGCGCCGCTCCTGTCCTCCGAGACCTTCGTCCACCGTCACATACTCCGGCGGTTCGTGCCAGCGGGCCTGGACGACGTGCTGGAGGCTGGATTTGGCGTCAATGCGGGCGCCCTCGGCGCGTAGCTGGCGCAGTTCCGGCCGCAGCAGCCGGAGGATGAGCGCCTGCGCGGAGCGGTAACCCTGTGCGCGGTATACCGCGCCGATAATCGCTTCCGCGGCCCCGGCGATGTTTCGTTCGCGGGTGCGCCCCCCGGCGGCCTCTTCGCCGCGACCGAGGATGAGGGCCGCGCCGAGGTCAAGCCGCACGCCTGCCGCGGCAAGTGTAGTCCCACGGACGATGTCGGCACGCATGCGCGTCAGTTCCCCTTCTCCCGCGTCGGGATAGAGCTTGAAGAGCTCGTGCGCGGTCACGAGCCCGAGGACGGCATCGCCTAAAAACTCCAGGCGCTCGTTGGATGGACTACCGGCGCCGGTCTCGTTCAGATAGGAGGCGTGCGTGAGGGCCTGATCCAAAAGGGCGTCCGGGAGTGGCCGGACACCAAGCCGCTGGATCAGGTCGTCGTTGGCGGGTGGAGAAGCCAGGGCCACACTACCCCCCAGCACATTGCTCTGTCTGAGACAAAGAAATGCTAAAGTTTCCTGATCATATGGACTCCGTTCTGCCCGCGTCAAGGATAAGATAGAATCGAGGCGGCCAAAGTGGTGACTATGACAAGTGCGCAAACTTTGTGTTCCGTCTGCGGCGAGGAAATGGCCGCTCACAACGAGGCGACGTGCGACAACTGCGGACGGGCGTATCACCTGAACCAACGCATGGATCTGCCCGGCAAGGACTGTGGTCAGGTTTGGATCAACGAGGATCATCTTGCCCTGGAGTTCGCCTGCCACACATGCCTCAACCCCATCCCGCCCGCGGCCAACTTGGACGACATTCTCGACGGATCGGAGGCTTCGGAATGGACGGGAATGACCGAGGAAGCGCTGGTGGCGGCGGCGGAGGGCGGCCAGGTGCGGCATCGCCGGACCGGCGGCGGAGTTTACCTCTTCGAGCGGCGCGACCTCGACCTGTTCATCCAGGCGCGGCAATGAATGCGCGCTGCTGCGTCGAGTGCCATCAACCGCCGGGAGGCTACAGCGTCCTCATCTGCGCGGACTGCGGCGGCATCTTCCATTTCCCGGATGCGCGCGTGAAAGAAGCGGGACCGGTGTGCGGGACGCATGAGGTGGGCTTCCGCGACCTGCTCGGGCGGGACGTGGTGCCGCTCTGCCAG
>JBKKBS010000143.1:0-7581 GCA_046713815.1 Tepidiformaceae bacterium | reverse complement strand
TCTTGATCTCCGCCCACATCTCGATCTCCGCGCCCGGGCGGCCGAGACCCTGGAACGTGTAGTACGGAGCGGGGCCGTCGGTGTAGACGTGCGTGAAGCGGCAGGTGAGCGTGCCACCGCCACAGACGCGCTGTAGCGCCGCCGTCACCCGTTCGCGGATGAGCGCGTCGAAGGCGGGCCAGCGATCCCAGGTGATCGACGTTTCGAAAGTGTCGCCGATGAGTCCCAGCCCGACCGTGAGGTTGCGCTGGTAGGGAGCACGGATGAATGAGTTGCGCCACGCGCCGACCGCCCCTTGGCGACCGGCGTCCTCGCCACCCTCGGGGCCGTCGGCGATGCGGATCGAGCCCTCATCGACCTGTCCGCCGGCCTCGCGGGCGATGCGCACGGCTTCGGCCACGAATGCGCCCTGCGGCACCTCGGCCGATTCGAAGCCGAGGATGAGGAGCGCCCCGCCGCCCGCCTGCCCGGCGGCCGTCTGGGCCTCGCCGGGGTCGAGCACGCGGCAGTTGGCGGGCCAGAGCTTGGCCTGCACGACCCGGCGGCAGCCCTCCCACGCGGCCTCCCATGTGGGGAAGGTTACGCCCGCGGAAGCGCGGAAGGTGGGCCGCGCCTGCACGCGCATCCACGCTTCCGTGATGATGCCGAGGATGCCTTCACTCCCCAGTACCATGCGGTCGGGGCTCGGCCCGGCGCCGCTGCCGGGCAGCCGTCGCGACTCCCACGGCCCTTTCGGCGTGACCATGCGCACGGACTCGACGAAGTCGTCGATGTGGGTATGGTTCGTGGCGTAGTGGCCGCCGGAACGCGTCGCGATCCAGCCGCCGAGGGTCGACCACTCGAAACTCTGGGGGAAATGGCGGAGGGTAAGCCCGTGAGGACGCAACTGGTCTTCGAGTGACGGTCCCAGCACTCCCGCCTGGATGCGCGCCGCCCGCGAGATTGGGTCGACTTCCAGCACGCGGTCCATGCGTCCCATGTCGATGCTGACGATACCCTCGGCACCCTCGGGCGCTTCGACGCCGCCAACCACGGAGGAGCCGCCGCCATATGGGATGGCAACGTGCCCGGTGTCGGAGCACCACTCGAGGATGGCCGTGACCTCGGCTTCATTGCGGGGGAAGGCGACGATGTCCGGCGGGTTGGGGAACTGGCGGTTGAAGGCACGCACGCCGTCCCGGTAGCTCTTGCCGTACGTGTGGGCGGCGCGTTCATGCTTCGACGTGTCGCAGAACCCGGCGAGGGCGGACGGGGCGGTGATGCGCGGCGCGCGCAGGTCGATGTCGTCGATGGTGGGTATGGGCGGCGCCTCCAACGCGCGGCCGTGACGTTGCGAGAGCCGCTCGGCGGTCTGTCGCCGGTCGGCGTCGCCCGGTTCGTCGCTTTCCAGACCCCAGCCCCAGAACGATCTGCGCGCCATCTGTTGCTCCCTGCGCCGATCCTTCCGCCGAGGGACGCGATCCCGCGTGACGCCCCGTGATCCTAAGGCCCCGGTTAAACCGCCGCCATCTCGCGCCCGCGCACAATTGCCGCGATCGCCTTCGCCGCGATCGCGAGGTCGAGCGTCTCCGTGTTGACGACGAGGTCGTAGCTCGTGTCAAGCTCCTTGTTCAGGTTGTAGAAGCGCTGGAAGAACTGCGCCCGGGCGCTGTCGGATTCTCCGACGCGCTTCTCGGCCTGCTTCGCGTCGATGCCATCCGCCATGGCCACACGCCGCGCGCGGACGGCCACGGGCGCCGTCACCAGTACGCGCAGCGCCTGGTCCGACGCGCCCAGCGTCATCGCCGCCCCATGTGCGACGAGGACGACGTTGCCCTCGGCGGCGGTGTCCCTTACCACCTGGATAATGAGGCGCTGGTAGGCGTCGGTCGTGACGTCTGCATACTCCAGCGGCTCGACCATGGCGCCTGTAACAATCGCGCCCGAGGCCATGCGGTTGAGGATTCGCTCGATCAGCGATTGGCGCTTCTCGATCCCGGCCATGGCCTCTTCGGAGACCCCCGCCTGCTCGGCGGCGGCGGCGATGATCTGCGAGTCGACGTAGCGGAAGCCGAGGTCGGTGGCCAGGGCCTGGCCGAGCTCCTCGCCGCCCGCACCAAGCGTGCGGGCGATGGTGATAACGGTGCGTGCCATGAAGAGGGCCTCCGGAAAATGTGTGCGCGCATCGTAGCGCGTGCGCGTCCCATCCGGGTAGCCGCGAGGACGATCGTGCGAGCGGTGTCCGGTAACTCAGCAACGCATGCGCGGTCCGAACCTGCGCCGGATCAAGAAGAAGCCAGCCACCAACACGACTCCGGCTGATACAGCGATCCAGGGGCTCACGACCGCGAGAATCAAGACCGTGGCAGGCAGCGCCGCACAGCACACGGCCATCATCACGCCCATCCAAAGCATTCCCATTTTTTGCATCATGCCCCTCCCGGCCAGAGCGATTCACCATGACAGTCGTCGCTTCGCTCGCTGCGCAGCAGGGGCCGTTTGGCTCCTACGGCGTGAGCAGGGCTGTCCAGGTGCGGCCGTCGGAGGATTCTGAAATGCCTGCTTCGGTAGCCACGAAGAGGCGTGAGCCATCCACCAACATGGCCTGGGGTCTGCTACCCAGCGATCCGACTTGCTCCCATGATCCCCCTCGCTCTGCCCGGTGGAACTCCCCTCTGGGTCCGACTCCCCACACCACGCCAGACGGCGCCCACGCCACGAGGACGAGTGGCGGACCGTCGAAGGCCACCCAGGTCTTGCCACCATCGGCACTCTTCGCAATGCCCTTGTCGGTGGTCGCGATGATAACGTCGGGGTCGACCGGATCAACGGCAAAGTCAAACATCTGGATATTGGAGCGGTGCTCCCAGGTCTTACCATCGCTGCTCACAAGAAACGCCCGGCCCGTTGCGCTGTAACCGTAAATCCGACCGTGCACCGACTCGAGGGCGTGGAAGTCCGCCTCTCCCATAAGCGATAGCGGCTCCCAGTTCTTGCCCTTATCCCGGCTCTCGATCAGCCCCAGGTTCGGCTGAAACTTGCCGGACTGCACGTCGCGAAGGTCCGGGTGGCCGCTGCCGAGAAACCGCGCTCGTTCATCGATGGTGAATCCCATCGTGTCCTGGTACCGGTCACCGACGCGCTCTGCTTTCCCATCTGAAATTCGGAACAGCCCGGTGTGGGTCGCCGCGTAAAGGGCTCCCGAGGACCCGTCGATGTCGAGGCCGTGGACATGAACGACGCCCGGCTCCGGGAGTGGGTCTTCCGTAGGAAACTCAGCCGCCCCGTCGCCATTCCCCCCGCACGCTGCGGCGAGCGCGGCCGCGGTGACAAACCCGGCGAGAATCCTGTACATCATCGGGAGGGTACCAGACGCGCGAGGCATGTTTACCAGGCCTGAAGGCCACGGCGCCGGACGGCGCGGTCTTCAAGCGGCGCTGAAGGCGTGCCTGCCGGTCTCCGTGGAGGAATACGAGGCCTTCGACGAGGTGCTCACTGATACTGGAACGAGTGCCGAGCCTCGACTGCCGACAGCCGCCAGCCTCCCCGCTTGGACGACGAACGCCGGCGGGTGCGATAGTTGGTCGGCACCCGAGGAGCCTCCATGACCAGCACCGAGCGCCCCGCCGCCGCCACTCCATCCTTCCCCCCAACGGACACGGTCCGCCGCCAATGGGGGCCGGTTGCGAACGCGTATGCCAGCTCGACGTACCATTCCGCCGGCCCGGACCTCGCGAGGCTGGTCGAAGGCGCGGGGCTGACCGGCGCGGAGCGCGTGATCGATATCGGCTGCGGCGCCGGCCACACGGCCATCGCGCTCGCCCCCCACGCCCGAGAGGTGACGGCCGTCGATATCACCCCGGAAATGCTGGGCGTGGCCTCGGACCTGGCGGCGCGTAAGGGTCTCACGAACATCACCTTCGAACGCCAGGACGCGACCAAACTCCCGTATCCGAACGCCCGCTTCGATGTCGCTGCCTCGCGCGTAGCCGCGCACCATTATCACGACATCGCCGCCTTCGTTTCGGAGGCGGCGCGGGTGCTCAAGCCCGGCGGCCGCTTGATGCTGGTCGACACAGTCGCTCCCGAAGACCCGGCCCTCGACACCTTCTACAACGCCTTCGAACTGCTGCGCGACCCGTCGCACGTCCGCAACTGGCGCGTCTCGGAGTGGTCGGCGCTCATGCGCGCCCACGGCCTGGAGCCAGAGGTGCTCTTCGAATTCAACCTGGAGCAGGAGATCGAGCCCTGGTTCGAACGCCAGCACACGGCGTCCGACTCACGCAAGGGCGTCTATGGCCTCTTCGCCGCCGCGACGGACACGGCTCGCGAACGGTACGCGCTCGACACGAAACCCGGCTGGTTTCAGCTCCCGATCGCGCTCATGCGCGCCACCAAAGCGTAACCTCACCGCGCAGCAGTCCGAGCGCGAGTGTCAACGAGCATGCGATGGTCCCCGTGCCATGGACCGTCCGCCTCTCACCGCGGACACGCGGAGGCCGGAGATCGAGACACGGAGTCGCGAGATGCGTTGAGTGCGGGTGTGAGCACCGGAGCGCTTGCTCACGCGCCTGCCACTGATGGCGATTCGCGCTCATTCGCGGCAGGGGGTGTGAGTTACTCGCCGTCGAGCGCCCGGCGGGCGTCGCGGATCGAGGCCATCGAGACCTTTCGCAGCTCCGGGCCGACGAACAGGTAAGTGAGCGGCCCCCGGAAGAGCGGGTGGCGGGCACACACGCTCGCCGAATACCGCACGCGCGCATGGCCGTTGCCCGCGGGCTCAACCGAAAACGTCTCCTGGGAGCCCGTAAGCGGCCCGTCGACATGCGTCCAGGTGACAGACAAGCCGGGCTCGAGCCGCGCCCGTTCCGTCGTCAGGACGGCGCCGTACCAGCGCTTCGTCTCATAGCGGGTAAGCACTTGCGTCGCGCCGTTGCCCACGACCTGTGCGGGTTCGACCGCGTGGTCGAGCACGCCTCGCTCGAAATAGCGCCAAACCTCATCCGGGGCCGCACAGAACCGAACCTGCCCTCGGAGCCTCATGACGCCATTATGGCACCCCTCACCCCGAGACCACCATTGGCCCGCGCAAGGCCACGCCAAAGAGCCGCCCAAGAGGCGGCTCTTCGCGCGTCCAGGTTCCCCTCTCCACCGCGGGGGAGAGGGGCAGGGGTGAGGGTTACGGCCCGGTGATGACCGCCCAGCCCGTGGTCGTGGTCACGGCGATCCAGTAGGCCATGCCATAGCGGAAGGTCGTGATGTCGTTCGCGCCGGGGACGCTCGCGCCGCCCGGGAACCAGAACAGGTAGCGCTGGTTCGGGGCGTCCCAGAAGGCCACGGCCGTGACAAGCCCAAGGACGTTGTTCGTCTGCGGGTTGTCCACGCCGGATTCAACGCCCCCGAGCGCACTCGCGATGAGGATGTTGTCCTTGCCCAGGAACGCGATCAGCGTCCACGTGCGCGTGAGCGTGTAGGAGGTGGTGGGCTGCGTAACAACGAAGGCGAAGTCGTTCGCCGAGCCCGCCGTGGCGCTGCTCCCGCCGGGCGTCGTTACGATCACTTCAACCGTGCCCGCGGCCTTCGCGGGCGTGACCGCCGTGATGCTGGTGGCGCTGTTGACGACGAAGCTCGTGGCCGCCGTGCCGCCGAAGGTGACACTCGTTGCGCCCGTGAGGTTCGTCCCCGTGATTGTGACGGAGGCCCCGCCGCTGGTAAGTCCGCTCGTGGGGCTGACGGACGTAATCGTGGGCGCGTTGGCGCTGCTATAGGTGAAGTCGTCCGCCGCCGTGTTGGCGGTGACGCCCGATGGGGTAGTGACGCGCACATCGACCGTACCGGCCGCGCGAGCGGGCGAGAGGGCAGTGATGCTCGTCGAGCTGTTCACGACGATCGAGGTCGCTGCCACGCCGCCGAAGGTGACGGTTGTAACGTTGAAGAAGTTCGTGCCCGTGATCGTCACAATCGTGCCGCCCGCCGTGGGGCCCGCGTTCGGACTGACACTCGTGACCGTGGGCGCCGCGCCGTCGTCGTCGAGGATCGTCACCGACGCCTCGTTGATCGTGCCGAGAGAGGCGCCCACGGGATTGACGAGCTGGACGCTGAAGGATTGGTTCGTGTTCTCGACGATCAGGTCCTCGGTCGTGTCGATCGTGATCGTGCGGGACGTCACGCCGTCGTTGAAGGTGATAGTGTCCGACTCCGGGGTGTAGTCGGCGGCCGTAGCCGTGCCAGAGACGGTTTGGTACTGCACAGTGACGACGCCTGAACTGCCGCCCGTCCGGTTCACCGTGAGGATCACCGTGTTGCCTTCATCCACATTGTAGTTGACCGCGCTGAATTGGAGCACGCCCGCGACTTCGTCGTCTGCGATCGTGATCGTCGCAGGGTTCGTCCCCGCGATCGTCGCTCCGACAGCACCGCTCAGCGTGACGTTGATAACTTGGGCGCCCTCGACAAGTATGTCGTCGGTGATGTTCACGGTGAAAGACTCGGAGGCATCGGACCCCGTGAACGTAAGCGTCCCGTTGGCATCCGTGTAGTCGGCCGTCGATACATTCGAGCCGTTGGAGAGATCCCAGTTCACGCTGGCCGTGCCGCTGGGGTTGGTGCGGGTCACTGTCACGGTGACGCTGCCGGCGCTCTCGTTGACCTGGTAGTCGCTCAGGCTGAACTGGACAGTTTGACCGTCGTCGTCGTTGATGGTGACCGTGTGGTCGTCGGCAGAGGTGTCAATCGAGGTGCCGCCAGCGACATCTCCGGCCAAAGCGAAGACGATGGTCTCGTCGCCCTCCGCCGTCGGGTCCTCGTTGATTCCGATCGCGCAGTTCTGGGAAGAGACGGTCGGCGCGAATGTGAGTGTCTGCGGATCAGCGAAGTTGAAGTCGACCCCAACAGTCGCGGTCCCGCCCGTCAGATCACATTGGATCGTCTCCGTCGTCGACAGATCTCCCGTCCGGATGACCTGGACATTGTGGGTGACGGTGCTTTCCGTGACAGACGAGGTAGACGTGCCAAAGCGCCACACTCCGGGACCGTCGTTGTCAAGGATGGTGATCGGCGCGGACGCCGGTGTGTCAAGAGCTACCACATCGCAGTCCCCCCCGCTCGTGAGGGTAATGGTAAATGATTCGTTGGGTTCGACCGTGAGGTTTTCCTCGAGCGTAAATGTGATTTGCACGGAAGCCGTGGTTGAGCCGGGCGCAAAGGCAATGCACCCGCTCGTTGGCCCGTTATAGTCGCTACCCGCCAATGCGGTGCCTGGCGTAACGATGAACCCGACGGAACGTGCCGGCGAGTCCACATGACGGCCCGGCGCCACGATCAGAACTTGAACTACTCCGCCTTCGGTGCCGGAATAGCTCGGTTGATCAAGCGTGAACGTGCCTGGATGGCTGGCCCCGGCGTTGCGGGCGCCGCCTAACAACAGGCAGATCGCGCCGAGCAATGCCGCAAGGATGAACGCGCGCGGGCCGAGATGGCTCGCGATAAGGGTCTGTGACCTTTGATTTGCCATGTTGTTCCTCCTGGATGTTCCTAACGCTCCCAGGTTGCTGCAGGTTCCGCCCTGGGGGTCTGTCGGCACGACTCTACTCGCATTGCGCC
>JBKKBS010000142.1:0-2947 GCA_046713815.1 Tepidiformaceae bacterium | reverse complement strand
TTCCTGGGGGAGACGCCCGGCTGGTGGGCGGCGCTGGGCGGGCTTGTGATCGTCGTGGCGGTCACCTCGCGGACGGTCATCTCCGAGCGCCGCCGAGCGGACGTGCTCGCCGCCGAGTACGGGGAGGCTGCGACGTGAGCACCCCACCCCCCGACCCCCTTTCCGCAGGCCCGCGCGGGGGAGACGTTCTTCGTACGCGCCAATCGTCCTCCCCTCTCCACGGCAGTGGAGAGGGGTCGGGGGTGAGGGGTCGCTCACACGACAAGCGCCAGGCGCTCGTGGATCTCGAGCGGGATCTTGAGCGGATGCACGGCTGGCGGGAGTGGCACTGGTGGCCAGATGCGGACCCGTTCGAGGTGATCGTGGGCGCCATCCTCGTGCAGAACACGATGTGGTCGAACGTCGAGCGCGCGCTCGAACTGCTGCGCGCGGCCGATGTGCTGGAGCCATCGCGCATGGTGGCGCTCTCCGCGGACGAGCTGGAGCCGCTCGTGCGGCCGAGCGGGCAGTTCCGCCAGAAGGCGAGGAAGCTGCGCGCCGTGCTCGCACTCATCGATGCCCATGGCGGCCTCGAGCGGCTGTTCGCACTTCCGGCGGCCGAACTGCGCCTGACGCTTCTCGGCACATGGGGCATCGGCAAGGAGACGGCCGATTGCATTCTCCTCTACGCCGCTCGGGAGCCTGCCGTCATCGCCGATGCCTACCTCATGCGCGTGCTCTCGCGGGTCGGGATTGGCCCGGTGGGGTCCTCGTCCTATGACGTGTGGCAGGCATTCGTGCGCGAACACACCGGTAACGACCGGGACCGCTCCGCCCGCTTCCACGCCGAGATCGTGCTGCACTGCAAGTTCCTCTGCCGCAAGCGGATGCCAAGGTGCGGGGAGTGCTTGCTGTTCGAACGGTGCGTCGGGTCGCCCATGCGGGAGGGCGGGGAATGACGCTTGAGGGTGAGAAGGTGGAGGCCGGGATCGATAGAACGGAGGAGATCGAGAAGGCGCTCGCATCGTTCGGTTATCGTCTAGTTGAGGCGGCTAGGCCCATCGCCGAGTCCGTGCTCAACGAGAACTACCGCGTCGAGACAGATGCGGGTCCGCGCTTCCTGCAGGTCGTCCGCCGTCGGCGAACCGTGAAGCACTTCTTCCTGGAGCAACGCCTTCTCCAATGGGTCGCGGCAAAAGGCATCCCCGTCGTGCCGGCCGAACTTGCGCGCGACGGGCGGCCGTTCGCGCGTCCCGGGGCCACGTTGGTGCAGCTCTACCCCTGGGTAGACGGGCGTGCGGGTGGGATCTCCGCGGACGACGCCGCCCTGGCCGGCGAGACGCAGGCGCGCATTCACCTCGCGCTCGCCGGCTTCGACGACCCAGACCTCCCGCGCGCCGGCGCCGGCGATTGGTGGGACACCGAGCACGCGATCCAGGTGCTCAGCCGCGTGGACGACCTCATCCGCTACTACCCCTCGCCCCCGCCCGAATCGCTGCGCGCGCAGGAGACATTGCGCTTCCAGTTGGAACTGCTCGAATCGGATGTGGCTCGGCCTGCCTCGGACTTCGCCAAACTGCCGGTGCAGGCCTGCCACGGAGATTACCATTCCCGCAATGTGCTTATCCGCCCGTCTGGCGAGCTGGCGGCAGTGATTGACTGGGAGTTTGCCAGCGCCATACCGACTGTCTACGAACTCCTTCGCGCGCTCTCATTCTCCGGCTACCTCGACCCTCCGTTGGTCGAGGCGTACCTCCGGGGTTACGGCTCGGTGCGCCAGTTCAGCACGGACGAGTGCGTGCTCGGTGTCGAAATGTGGTGGCAGCACCGCATCCATGCAATCTGGAGCTTCGAGATGCGCTTCATCCGTGGTGAACGTGGCGTCGCGGGCTTCTTTGAGAACGAGGATGCGATCCTCCGCCGCTTCGCGGACCGCGACTATCGTTCGTGGCTCGTGACCGCGCTCCAGCGACACGCTGGTGTCTGATGAAAGCCCGTGTTTCGACCTGATGTGACTAGATCTCGACGTCGGTGACGATGGCGAAATGGTCGCTGGGGTAGAGCGTCGGGTCGCCCGGGGCGTGTTCGTTCGCGGCCACGGCGGCGGCGAGCACGCGAATCTCGCCCCGCACCCAGATGTAGTCGAGGCAGTTGGGGTCGCCATCGGTGTCCATCGTCGGCGCCTGGATGCCGGAGGGCCACGTCACGGCGGGCTCCCGTCCGTTCGCTTCGAGCGACGCCGAGCGGAAGCCAGCGGCCGCCATGCGCGCGTAAGCGGGCTCGAATGGCGGCGCGTTGAAGTCCCCAACGATGACCATCGCATCCGCGACCGGCGCTGCCTCCATCCAGGCGAGGATGCGTTCGACCTGCTCGTCGCGGACGGCGGGCTCTTCGGGCTTGTGGTGGAGATGCGTGTTCGCGAACCAGAGCGTTCGCTGGCCAGGGAGGTCGAAGAGCGCGCGCTGGGCGGTGCGTCCCAACCCGATAGGGATCTGCTCGTGGGCAGCCACCGCGCCCGTCGCGAAGAGGATCGCCGTGCCGAAGTCCGGGAAGCGTTCACTTCGCGATTCGAGGCTGAGATACTCGCGGCCGCGTTCGCGCGCGCAGTCCGCGAGGAAGTCGTCCTGGCGCTTTCCTTCGCGGAAGCCCACCTCTTGCAGCCCGATGATGTCTGCCGCGAGATCCGCGAAGGCGGCGCCCAGCAGAGGCCGCCGCTCCTCGTAGCGGTCCGTCACGTTGCGAATATTGAACGTTGCCAGTCGCAGCCGCATGCCTGTCCGCGAATGCTACCAGCCCGCACACCAGTGACGCGCGTATAGCCATGAGCGCAAAACCCCTCTACTCCACGTTTCACCCACGGGAAACATCCGTCACAACACCCGGCCCTAAACGAATTCGGCTCGTTTCGACATATATGTGACAGAGAGAGGTTTCGTCACCGCTCTCTCGGTCCCCTGCGACCCCCTCG
>JBKKBS010000141.1:0-4258 GCA_046713815.1 Tepidiformaceae bacterium | reverse complement strand
CGGCAACGGGCCGCTGCGAGGCTACAAGCTCGACCTCCTCCACGGGCGCATGACCGCGAAGCAGAAGGAGGAGATCATGGCCCGTTTCGGGCGCGGTGAGTCGCAGGCGCTTGTATCCACCAGCGTCATCGAAGTGGGGATCGATGTACCGAACGCCACCGTGATCGTGATCGAGGGGACCGAGCGCTTCGGACTGAGCCAGCTCCACCAGTTCCGCGGTCGTGTCGGGCGGTCGGCGATGCAGAGCTACTGCATGCTCTTCTCCAGCGACGAGGACCCCGGACCCGACGCGCGAGAGCGCCTGGAGGCGATGGTCGAGACCACGGACGGCTTCAAGCTGGCGGAGGTCGACCTGGAGATGCGCGGTGAAGGCGAGGCGTGGGGACGGGTGCAGAGCGGGGCGAACTCCATGCTTCGCGTCGCGAAACTCACGGACCGCGACCTTCTTCTCCAGTCACGGGAGATGGCGCGCAACGTTTTGGCGCGCGACCCCATGCTCCAGAAGCCCGAGCACCGGGCACTTGCCGCGTCGGTGAAACCGTTCCTCGAAAAGGCGACTGAAGCGAACTGATGCTGGCGATGCTTCAGTGCTCCTCCGCGCGTTCCGCGACGATCAACCGCTGGAGCGCGGGCGACAGCTCGACCGGATATGCGGACGCTTGCTGTAGCGACCAAAGCTCCGCGGGGAGGGCCGCGATGCCGGCCGCGCACCGCGCGCGTGGGTCCGCCAGTGGCTCCGCGGGTACGACTCGCCGACCCGAAACCATGGCGCGACGGAGCAACGGCCGCCCCTCCTGGGGCTCGCCCTCGAGCGCTATCGTGTCACCGAACAATGTGCGGTCCGCGTCTCGTCGCCAGACCTGCTTGCGGCCGGGCAGCGTCATCTTGCCGGTGCTGAACTTCATCCGTGGTCCGCGCTCGTCCTCCACCAGCTTGTAGACGGTGCTCAACGATGGCGCATCGTCGCTCGTGCCCAACCGCGTCCCCACTCCGAACGCATCGATCGGCGCGCCGCTGGAGAGCAGGTCGTGGATGCGGTACTCGTCGAGGTCGCCGGAGGCGAAGATCTGCACGTCCTGGCAGCCTTCCGCATCGAGGATCGCGCGCACGTCGCCGGCGAGCGAGCCGAGGTCGCCTGAATCGAGGCGCACGCCTCGCACTTGCCCGCCGCGCTCTCGCACCTCTTTCGCCACCAGAGACGCCCGGCGCGCCCCGGCGAGCGTGTCGTAGGTGTCGATCAGCAGCACGGCGTCACGAGGGAAGTCGGCGGCATAGGTGCGGAATGCCGCCAGCTCGTCGTCGAAAGCGAGGACGTAGGAGTGCGCCATGGTTCCGCTCAACGGGATCCCGTATTCACGCCCGGCGAGCACGTTCGAGGTCGCGGACGCTCCGCCGATGTAGGTTGCGCGAGCCGCCTTGAGCGCGGCGTCGGCCCCGTGATCCCGCCGGGGCGAGAAGTCGACGAACGGCCGGCCCTCGCACGCAAGCGCGACGCGCGCTGCCTTTGACGCGACCATGGTCTGGTATGTGACGCAGTTGAGCAGGAACGTCTCCACGATCTGCGCTTCGATCCGTGGCGCGGTGACGCGCATCAACGGCTCCTGGCCGAATACGACTTCGCCCTCGGCCATCGCCCATACCTCGCCGGAGAAGCGAAAACTACGAAGCTGACTGAGGAAAGGCTCACCGAACATGCCCAGCGAGCGCATATACGCGACGGCACCGTCGTCGAATCGGAGCGATTCCAGGTAATCGAGGGCGTCCTCGATCCCGCAGACTACGAGGAAGTTCCGTTGCTCCGGGAGGCGCCGCACGAACAGGTCGAAGGTCGCCGGGCCGGTCATGCCGTGGGCGTGGTAGCTCGCCGCCATCGTGAGTTCGTAAAGATCCGTGAGGAGTGCAACGTTGGAGTCATCGACCCAGTGCATCGCGCTCAAACGACCTCCGCGCCCGCGCCCCGCATCTCCGCGAGTGCTCGCGCGCCGGCGCCCGGCTGGAGGTTGACAGCACGGATGCCGGCTTCGATGACAACGGCGTCGAAGCCGAGCCGCCGGGCATCCAACACGGTTTCCTTCACGCAGTAGTCGGTGGCGATTCCCATCACCACCACGCGCTGGATGCCGCGTTGTTCAAGGAGCGAACCCAGTCGCGTCGCCTGGGCCGCTCCACTCTGGGGGTCGCGCACGGTGAAGGCGGAGTAGCCATCCTCGCCCGCCGTCCCCTTCTGGATGACCTCCCCATCGACATCGAGCCCGTCGAGGAAGCGGGCGCCCCAGGTGCCGGCCACGCAGTGTACGGGCCAGATCCCACCATCCTTCTCGAAATGCGAAGTACTGGCAGGGTGCCAATCCTGTGTGTATACAAGCAGGGCGTCAGCTGACCTCGCGCGCTCGATTTCATCGTTCGCGACCGGGACGACTCCCCCGCCGCCGCGCACATGCAGGTTCCCATCCGGGTGGCCGAAGTCGTTCTGTAGGTCGACGACGATGAGGGCTGTCTTTGGGTCGTAGGCGACCATCACCGCAGCCTACAACAGCAGCGTGCGTCGACACACGACGTTCGTCTCCCGACAATGCATCGATGGCACGATCTCGTTCCAGCTACCGTTGCGCGTCCTGCGGCTGGCAGACGGCCGCGTACGCCGGCCGCTGCGGCGGGTGCGAGGCGTGGAACACGCTCGAACAGGTCGTCGAGAACTCACGCGGCGGCAGTGCCGGACGCACAGTGGGCATCGGCCGCCCAACTCCAAGCGTTGCGCCCGCGACAACGGTACGCCTGCGTGACGTGGAGGACACCGAGGGAAAGCGCCTGCCCACTGGCATCTCCGAATTCGACCGGGTGCTCGGTGGAGGGCTCGTCCCGGGCTCGCTGGTGCTGGTCGGGGGCGAGCCTGGTATCGGGAAGTCAACGCTCATGCTCCAGGCCGCCGCGTGTCTTGCGGCGCGCGGACTGACTGTGGCCTATGTCTGCGGCGAGGAATCGCCCAGGCAGGTGCGCATGCGCGCTGGCCGCCTCGGTGTGGAAGATGCGGCCATCACGCTGATCCCCGAGACCAACCTCGATGCGGCGCTCGCAGCGGCGGAAGCGGGCGGCGTGGCGGCACTCGTTATCGACTCAATTCAGTCGGTCTACATCGAAGGGCTCGACACCCGTTCGGGTGGACCGGCACAGCTCGCCGAGGCGGGCGCACGGCTCGTGTCATGGGCGAAGGGCAACGACATCGCCACCATCATCACGGGCCATGTCACCAAGGGCGGCGAGATAGCGGGGCCGCGACTCCTCGAACACCTCGTCGACGCCGTCCTCTACTTCGAGAGTGCCGAGGCAGGCGCCTTGCGCGTATTGCGTGCCGTGAAGAACCGCTTCGGGGCGACCGACGAGGTCGGCGTGTTCGAGATGACGGGCGAGGGGTTGCGCAGCGTCGAGAACCCAAGCGCCGCCTTCCTCGAAGCCGCCGATCCCTCCGCGTCTGGCTGCGCCGCCACGGTCACAATCGAGGGATCACGGCCCCTGGTGGTGGAGATCCAGGCGCTTGCGGTGCCGTCGTTCCTCTCGACGCCGCGGCGGATCGCCTCCGGCATCGAGACGTCGCGCCTGCACCTGCTGCTTGCCGTGCTGGCGCGCCGGGGCGGACAAAATGCCGGCAACCTGGACGTGGTCGCGACCGTTTCGGGAGGGCTGAGATTGCGCGACCCCGGCACGGACCTCGCGATTGCCATCGCGCTCGCGTCGGCGGTGCGGGACCAGGCACTGCAGCCACGGACGGCGTTCATGGGTGAGGTCGCGCTCTCCGGAGCCATCCGGCCCGTATCGCAACCAGCCCGCCGCCTCGCCGAGCTCGCGCGCCTCGGATTCAGTCGCGCGATCGCCCCCAACGGGACAGCCTCGACGGACGGCATTTCCGTCATCCCTGTCGACACGCTCCGCGATGCCCTCGATGCAGCAGGCCTGCGCATCCGTAAGTCGATGGTTGCCGACGAAGTGCCATCTGACGAGCAGCTCGACCGATAGCCGATAGCCAGCCGCTACGTCTGCCGGTACGCCCGGTGTCGCATGATGATGCTCTGCAGCAGTCCTAGTGAGAAGAGTAGGCTCACAAGGGAGCTTCCTCCCTGGCTGACAAATGGTAACGGGATACCAGTCACCGGGAACAGGCTCAAATTGACAGCGATATTGATGAACGCCTGCATCAGTATGAGCACGACTATGCCAACCGCCATGAGCTGACCGGCTGTGTCCCCGGCGATCTGAGCCGCAC
>JBKKBS010000140.1:0-3975 GCA_046713815.1 Tepidiformaceae bacterium | reverse complement strand
CAACCGTTGTGATTCCCATATGCCTCGATCCTAATCCCACCTACTCCCATTCGATAGTGCCAGGAGGCTTGCTCGTGATGTCGTAAACCACACGGTTCACGCCGTGCACCTCGTTCACGATGCGGTTGGAGATGCGCCCGAGCAGTTCGTGCGGGAGGCGCGCCCAGTCGGCCGTCATCGCGTCGTCTGCGACGACGGCGCGGAGCGCGACGGCGTACCCATACGTCCTGAAATCACCCATCACACCCACCGTCTTCGTGTCCGTGAGCACCGCGAACGACTGCCAGAGCTCGCGGTAGAGGCCGGCGTCGCGTACTTCGTCCATAACGATGCGGTCGGCCAGTCGGAGGATGTCCAGCTTCTCCTTCGTCACCTCGCCGATCACGCGGATGGCCAGTCCAGGGCCTGGGAACGGGTGGCGCCAGACCATCGTCTCGGGCAGGCCCAACGCCTCGCCAATCCGCCGAACTTCGTCCTTGAACAAGTATCGAAGCGGCTCCACGAGATTCATCTTCATGTCCGCGGGCAGACCGCCGACGTTGTGGTGCGTCTTAATCTTGGCGGCGCCCTTGCCGTGCGAGGCGCTCTCGATCACGTCCGGGTAAAGCGTGCCCTGCGCGAGGAAATGGGCGTTCTCAACCTTCCGCGATTCGCGCTCGAAGAGCCGCACGAAGGCGTTGCCGATGCGGATGCGCTTGGTCTCCGGGTTCGTGACCTCGGCCAGTTGAGTGAGGAACTCTTCCTCCGCTTCGACGTGCACGAGTGGGATATTCATGTTCGAGGTGAAGGTCTCGACGACTTCCTCCGCTTCGCCCGCGCGGAGCAGCCCGTTGTCCACGAAGATGCAGGTCAGGCGGTCGCCGATCGCGCGATGGATGAGTGCAGCCGCGACGGCGCTATCCACGCCACCAGACAGGCCGCAGATCACGCGCCCGTCCTCCCCAACCTGGCGGCGGATGTTTTCGACCGTCTCCTCGATAAAGTTGCCGGCTGTCCACGTCCCCGGCGCGCCACAGACATCGTGGACGAAGTTTCTGAGGATTTCCTTGCCGCGCGGCGTGTGCACGACCTCGGGGTGGAATTGGAGGCCGTAGTAGCCGCGTTCGAGATCGGCCATGACGGCGTAAGGAGAATTGCCGGACTTTCCGAACGAGGTGAACCCGGGCGGTACGACTTCGAGGCGGTCGCCGTGGCTCATCCAGACGTCGAACTCGTCCGGGAGGCCGTCGAGGAGGGGCGCATCGTGCTCGCGTTGCACCTTCGCCGGCCCGTACTCGCGCTCCGTGC
The DNA here is from genome assembly GCA_046713815.1 of Tepidiformaceae bacterium. Lineage (GTDB taxonomy): Bacteria > Chloroflexota > Dehalococcoidia > Tepidiformales > Tepidiformaceae > JBBDMZ01. Next base: position 2,688 of record JBKKBS010000140.1, on the reverse strand, counting down.
CGGGGACGACCCTGCCCCCGAGCTGATGCGCCATGAGTTGCATGCCGTAACAGATGCCCAGCACCGGGAGGCCAGAATCCCAGACCCACTGTGGCGCCTGCGGTGCATCTGGCTCGTAGACGCTGTTCGGTCCACCCGAGAGGATGATGCCGCGTACATCCATGTCCTTCAGTCGCTCGGGCTCCGTGTCCCAGGGGAGGAATTCGCAGTAGGTGTTGAGTTCGCGCACGCGCCGCGAGATGAGCATTGCGAACTGGGAGCCGAAGTCGAGGACGACGATCGTTTCGTGACCGCGCGCCGGGTCGGCGGCGGCCTCGCGGGACTTCTGTTCGAGGTCGGACATGGAAGGCGCGGTACCCATACGGCAAGCTAGCAAAATTGTACACTTTGGTCTACGAATTCCGACAAGACGAGGAGTCGCGGCCCTCCGTGGCCGCTGGCAACGCGATCAACGTGCCCATTAACCGCGCAACGCCCGCCCATCCAGAGTCCTTCACGCAGGTAGCCCTGCTCCTTGCCGCGGGCGACCTCGCCATCCTCCCGACTGACACGGTCTACGGGATCTGCGCCGATGCCCGAAACGATGAGGCCGTGCGGGCTATCTACACCGCCAAGGGCAAGGGCGCGGATGCTCGCCTGCAACTGCTCTTCCCCAACGACCCCGAGATGATCGCTCAGTACGCCGAGTTTACCGCTTCCGCCCACGCTATCCTGCAAGCACTGGGCCCCGCTGGCTGGACCCTTGTTGTCCGTGCAAGTTCGCATTGGGAGCTCAGCGGCCGTCTGGCATCAGGATCGACGCTTGGCGTCCGAGTCCCTCCATCCAAGGTCGTGGATCTCGTTGCGCGGGCGCTGGGCGCGCCACTCGCCGCCTCAAGCGCCAACAAGCACGGGAGACCGAGCCCGACAACGTGCGCAGAGGCCATCGCCCAGGTCGGCGAGTTCTGCGCCATCGCGATCGACGACGGCCCGACGCCGCAGGGGATCGATTCTACCGTGATCGACTGCTCCACGGACGACGTGCGCATTCTGCGAGAGGGCGCAATCGACCGGCAGACGGTCGCCCGTATACTGGGCTTGAGCGAGATCCCCGTCCTCAGGAGCGTCCGCCAGTGAGATTGGCCTTTGGCGCCGACCACGCCGGCTACGAGCTCAAGAATCACCTCGTCGGGACTGCCCGCGACCTCGGCCACGAGGTCAACGACCTCGGTACGGACGGCCCCGAGAGCGTCGACTATCCCGACTTCGCCGACGCGGTGGCGCGCGAGGTCGTGGCGGGCCGCGCCGACTTCGGCATCGTGCTCTGCAGCAACGGCGTGGGCATCAGTATCACCGCGAACAAGGTGCCAGGCATCCGCTGCGCGCTGTGCCATACCTCCTGGGGAGCGACCCGCGCGCGTGAACACGTGGACGCGAACATGCTCGCCCTGGGGGCCTGGGAGATCGGCCGCGGAGTGGCAGATGACATCCTCCAGGCGTTCCTCCTGGGCAAGTTCGAAGGTGGCCGTCACGAGCGCCGGGTCAACAAGATCATGGACGTTGAAGCACACGGCATCGGGGCAGAGGCGCGCCCATGAGCGACGGCATCCGCAAGAAGACGGTGCGCGACCTCGACGTGGCCGGGAAGACGGTGCTCGTGCGGGCGGACCTGAACGTCCCCATCGAGGGAGGCGCCGTCACAGACGACACGCGCATCCGCGAGTCGCTGCCCACGATCCAGTACCTCCTCGACCAGCGCGCGAAGGTGATCGTCTGTTCCCACCTCGGTCGGCCGAAAGGGTGGGACGATTCCCTCTCACTGGCGCCGGTCGCCGGGCGCATGGGCAATCTCATGAACCGCGAGGTCCTGTTCGTGGAGGAATGCGTGGGGCCGCTGGTGGAAGACGCGGTGGCGGCCATGGCCGTAAACCAGGTGCTGCTCCTTGAGAATCTCCGTTTCCATCGCGAGGAAGAGGCGAACGACCCGGAGTTCGCCCGTCTGCTCGCCACGCCCGCGGACGTGTTCGTCAACGACGCTTTCGGGAGCGCGCACCGTGCCCACGCCTCCACGGAGGGCGTCACGCACCACCTTCCATCAGTCGCAGGCTTCCTGCTGGAAAAGGAGGTGCGCTACCTCCAGGCTCTCGTCGCGAACCCACCGAAACCGTTCGCCGCAGTCGTCGGCGGGGCAAAGGTCAGTTCGAAAATCCCGGCGATCGAGCATTTGCTGCCGCGCCTCGACATGCTCCTGCTGGGTGGCGGCATGGCCAATACCTTCCTCAAGGCCGAGGGCGTCGATGTCGCCATGTCGCTCGTCGAAGACGAGCAAGTGGAGGCGGCCAGGCGCATCCTCGTGGAAGCCCGCAAGCGGGGCGTCGAAGTCCATCTCCCGCGCGATGTCGTCGCCGCCGAGCGCTTCGAGGCCAATTCCGGCTCGCGCACCGTGCCCGTCAACCACGTCCCGCGCGGCTACATGGTGCTCGATATAGGTCCCGAAACCGTGAAGGCCTATGCCGCCGCGCTGAAGTCCGCAAAGGCCGTCGTCTGGAACGGGCCCATGGGTGTCTTCGAGATGCCGAAATTCGCACATGGATCGCACGGCATCGCACGGGCGATTGCAAGCCTCGACGCTACCACGGTGGTCGGCGGCGGAGAGACGGCGGCGGTCGTTGCTCAACTCGGACTGGCAACCAAATTCACACACGTCTC
>JBKKBS010000139.1:0-3370 GCA_046713815.1 Tepidiformaceae bacterium | reverse complement strand
GGTACGTTTCGAACGTTTCGACGGGCGACGAAGAGTCGGGCTGCTGACCGGGAGGCAACATCGAGCGGCGATCCTCGGGCAGTTCGATGCGGAACATCGCCACGTAGTGTGCGTCAGACAGGAGGGCTCGAGCCTCGGGCATGCGGAAGAGCCGCGCCTGGTCCGCCGAGAGCTTGATAGTGGCGCGAACGATGGCGTCGCGGGTCTCGATCTTATCAATCGCGCGGCAGACCTCTGGCGTCGGGTCGTCGGCGGCGGGAGAGAGTTCGATCGTGACGAAGCGCCGCGCTGGCACGACCTCGAGACGCGGGAGGCCGCTGCCGCCGACGCGGGCGCCCCGCGCTTTTGCCGGGTCGATGTCGAGGACCATAAAGCCCTTGGCCTGACCTTCCTCGCCGAAATCGACGGGCTGCATGGAGCCGGCGTACCACGCCGGGGTCTCCATCTTCAGGTCCATGTTGTTGTGGTGATGGCCGAGGGCGATGTAGTCCCAGGCGGAAGCGCTGAGAGCGCTCTTGAGCAGTGTGGGCGCCGTGCCAACGGTCATCCACTGCTCGCTGCCCGGGTTTTCGCGTACGAGGAAGTCGTTGATCGAGACGTGACAGGTGAGGATCGAGGGCAGGCCGGGGTCGGTCTGAGTGGCCTGGGCGGCGATAAGCGCGGTCATCTTTTCCTCGACGAGGCGATGCACTTGCTCGATGGAGAGCGAGGCGGCGTCCGGGTCCGCGGCGAGCAGGCGGCTTACCTGTGGCCACGGCAGGTAGCCGACCTGGAGAGGACCGGACCTGGTCGTGATTACCTGTGGCCGGAAGTCGCCGGCGAAGGCGTGTGTGTCGCCAACATAGACATTCGGGACATCGAGCATGCGGTAGATCTCGAGCGCATGGGCCTTGCCTTCGGCGTTGGGCAGGTCGTGGTTGCCGACGAGCAGGAACGTGGGAATGCCCGCGTCGCTGAGGCGGCGGATGCGGCGGGCGAATTCGCGCTGGTGCGTCTGACTGGGCTCCCGCGCCTTGTAGGCGTCGCCCGCGAAGATGACTGCGTCGACGCCTTCGCTGGTCGCGTAGTCGACCAGGTGGTCGAAGGCATCGAGGAAGTCCTGCATGCGCGATGACCACCCGCGCTCCGCGAGCGGGCGGCCGTAGGTCTCCACGCCAATGTGAAGATCTGCGAAATGGAGTATGCGCATTGGCGTTATCCTACGGCGTGTCGCACTCAACCGGAACGGTTATCGGCTGGTTCTTTAGCTTGCGCCAAGGATTACGGAAAGACGCGACAGATATTGTCGCGTCAGCGCGCGGCGGCCATCGCTTCGAGCTGTCCGGCGTGATCGGCGATGTGAACGTGGATGAACACCAGCCACTCCTTCCAGTTCATCGGGCCGAAGGCGGCATGGCTCCATTCGAACGCGAGGTAGTCGTCCGTCGCGTCGCGAACGTGCGCATACAGGGAGTCGATCGCTTCGCGGTGAGCGGCAATCAAGGCGTCACGATCCTCCGGAAGCGAAACGGGCTCCTCCGGTGGCAGTTCACCCGAGAGGGCGACGTAGAGCACCTCGCGAGCGCGCAGCATCGACCGCCCAACGATGTGGCTGAGGCACCCACGCGGTGTCCACTCGCCGTCGAGTGGGCGGTCCATGTCATCGTCTGAGAGCGCTATGGCGGCTGCGGTGAGGCGGGTTGTGCCCGTTTCGACGAGGGCGATGAGCTCTTCAAGGCGCTCCGTTGCGGCCTTCTGGCGGACATAATCGCGAGTGGCCAGGAGTTCCGGGCTCACGATGCGCGGCCCGGCTGTTCGAATACGTCGAGGCGCGCAATGCCGCCCAGGAGACGCTGCGAGGCGACCGGGCGGAGACCAGAGTGAAGGCGCGGGTGCCAGGCGTGGTCGAGCACATAGAGGCGGCCGCCGGGACGGAGGACGCGGCCGGCTTCATGCCAGGCCCGGCGCCGGGTGTGTCCGGGAAGGTGGCCGAGGAAGTGCTGAGCGACGACCGCGTCGAATGAGCGTTCCGGCCACGGGAGATCCATGGCGTCGCCATGCACAAGGTCGATGTCGTCGTCGGGGAGCCGTACCCGCGCCCGCTCGAGAAGGAACGGCGATAGGTCGATGCCGGTGAGCCGCGCTTGCGGAAGCGCGCGCCGCAGGCGGGCGAGGGCGTTGCCGGGTCCTGATCCCACTTCCAGGATTGCCTTCGGTTCGTGGCCGAGGATCCGACGCACGAGCGCCGAATGCGTGGCATCCTCCGAAGCGACGTTGTATACGCGCCGGATAAGGGCGTCGTAGATTCCCGCGCTGCGGCGCGAGAGGTAGCCCTCGGGCAGGAAATGCCAGCGGTGGAGATACCACCGGGGGTAGGTCACGGCATCCGCCGCCATGGGAGACGCGGCCGCGTCCGCGAGGCACTCCTCGATCTGTTCTGGCGAGAGGGTCTTGAGCATCTCTTTCTGAGCGTACCCTCGGCGTCCGATCAAGTCACGGAAAGACGCCTTTGTCGACGGTGCGTAGAATCCCCCTATCACCTTCTAAAAAGCGAGACTAAAGATGCTCACAGTTATTGCAAAGCTTCAGGCGGCCCCAGGCAAGGAAGAAGCGCTCAAGGCGGCGCTCACGACGATGGTCGCAAGCGTAAAGGCGAACGAGGCGGGCAAGGCCGTTGCCTACTCCCTCCACACCGCCAACGACGACCCCACAACGTTCCTGTTCTACGAGCAGTACGCCGACGACGACGCGGTCGCGTCGCACAGTAAGACGGAGCACATGGGTGCGCTCAACAGCACCATCCGCGATGGCGGACTGCTCGCTGGCCGCCCCGTGATCGAGCGCTACACGAAGATCGCGGGCGTCGAGTAAGCCAGTAGCGGTTGGGGATTACCGCGCAGCAGCGTCTCGCAGCAATGCGACGAATCCCTCTTGCTCGAAGTGGCGGTCGGCGGTGAGCGCTTCGGTCAGACCACGCTCTCGCATTATCAGCATGGAGGTGCAGTCGACGAGGCTGTAGCCTTTATCAAGGCGGGACTCGTACAGTGCCAGCGACCGTAAGAACAGCTCGCTGCTTGCGGGGACCACATCGACTGTCGCCGAATCGAGGGCCTCTCGGACTATCCCCGTGACCAGCGTCCGGAACGTCGGCCCCCAGTCACAGAAGTATGCGAGTAGCTCGACAAGTACATACTACGAGGTCAGCAGCGGGCCGAATTAAACGCCCAACCATTGCGCCGCCGCATGCAGCGAATCCCGAGGATCTGCGACTCCCACCCAGTAGGAGGTGTCGGCGAATACCGTCATCGTCGGGATCGACGTCCGTGCGGGTCGCCATACACCGCGTCATCGATGTCCGCTGGCGGCGGCGCCTTCGCCCACTCTTCGGGGG
>JBKKBS010000138.1:0-2800 GCA_046713815.1 Tepidiformaceae bacterium | reverse complement strand
GCGGAAGTCGAGAAGCTCGACCTGCAGATCGAGGACGGCAAAGTCGTTCAATACCGCGCGAAGCTGAAGGTCAGCTTCAAGTACGAAGACGCCGGATAGCGCGCCTCTGTCCACGAGGGCGGGCCATTTACCGCGCCCCGTCGTGGCCTGAGAATGAGCCACGAGGAGTGACGAGATGCGCGAATGCCCGTGGTGCGGCCGCCAGAACCTGAACGTGTATGGCTATTGCCTGAGCTGTGGCCGCGGCTTCGACGGCCCCGAAGCGCCCGACGCGCGAAAGGCCGACAAGAGCAGCGCGGCGCCGCGCCGCTTCTGGCCCTTCGGCCGCTCGTCGGGCGGCGACCGGTAAAATCACGCGAAGCGAACATATGTGTTGACATGCGAACAGGCGTTCGCATAGACTGGCCGCATCATTCAGAACGGATGTACTACGGCAATGGTCAACCCGATCCTCACCGTCCTCTTCGACCTGTTCCTCATCGGTTCCGCGATCGCGATTATCGCGGCCATGGTGCAGGAGTACTTCGACAGCCGCACCCCATCCATCGGCGGCACCGGCGCCGCGACAACCGTCGCGAATGTGTCCCGCGGAACGTTGACTCAGACCGCTCAGAACCGGCGCCGGCAGCTGAAGCGCGTCGCCTGATCAGCGCGCCGCGCGGCGGAGGGGGACGGGATCGCTCGCCTTCGCGGGGCGCCGACGCTCGGCGTTCCGCTCCACGCTGCGCACGCCCCGGATGATCTCGATACGTGACAGCAGCCGCGCGAGCTGTTCGATGCCCGAGGTCTCGAGCGTCGTCTGGATGCTCACGGAGCCGTCGCCGTTCTCCGTCGTGCGCACACCGACCATATTCACCTTGTCCTCGGTGACGACGGTAGTGATGTCCCGCAGGAGGCCGACGCGGTCCCATGCCTCGATGCGCACGTTCGCGGGGTACAGCTTGACCGCCTGCCCCCACTCCACTTCCACCAGCCGCTCGCGTTCGGCTTCGTTGAGGACGTTGTGACAGTCGGCGCGATGCACGGTGACGCCACGGCTGCGGGTGACGTAACCCACGATCTGGTCTCCGGGCACGGGATTGCAGCACCGCGCCATGGTAGTGAGCAAGTTGCCCACACCGAGGACGCGCATTCCGGGGCCGCCCACCTGCGCGGGCGCCAGTCTCGTGGGGAGCGCGGGGGGCTCTGGCGCCGGCGTCTCCTGCTGGATGATGGCGCCCACCTTGCGCGCGATCGTGGTCGTGCTCACGCCCCCGTACCCGAGCGCCGCGTAAAAGTCTTCCCACGACTCGTAGTTGCTGAAGAGCGCCAGGATCTCGTCATGGCGGTCGGCGAGGTCGAACCCGATGCGCCGGATTTCCTTCTCGAACAGCTCCCGGCCGCGATCCACATTCTCGGCACGTTCCTGCTTGCGGAACCACTGCCGGATCTTCTCCTTGGAATGCGCGGTGCGGACGTACGCCAGGTTCGCATTGAGCCAGTCGCGCGATGGCCCCTTGCTCGCGCGGCTGCGGAGGATCTCGATCACATCGCCCGTCTTGAGGGTGGAGTTGAGCGACACCATCCGCCCGTTCACTTTCGCACCCACCGTCTGATGCCCGAGGTCCGTATGGATGCGGTAGGCGTAATCGAGCGGCGTCGCCCCCGTGGGCATGTCGAGCACGTCGCCCTTGGGCGTGTAAACGAACACCTGGTCGTGGAAGATGTCCGTCTTCACCGTCTCCACGAAGTCCTCGGCCCCGGTGACGTCACGCTGCCAGTCAAGGAGTTGCCGCAGCCAGGCGATGCGCTCCTCGTCCTTGCGGCCCCGTTTTGAGTCGCCTTCCTTGTAGCGCCAGTGGGCAGCCACACCGTACTCCGCCACGCGGTGCATGTCGTGCGTGCGGATCTGGATCTCAAGCGCCCGCCCGCCCGGTCCCACGACCGTCGTGTGGAGCGACTGATACATGGAGTCCTTGGGATTGGCGATATAGTCGTCGAACTGGCCGGGCATGGGCCGCCAGAGCGAATGCACGACACCGAGGGCGTGGTAGCACTCCTCCAGCGAGTCAACGAACACTCGCAACGCCAAGAGGTCGTAGATCTGATCGAAGCCCTTGGCCTGGTGCTCGTAGCGCTCCACCTTCTGGTAGATGCTGTACAGGTGCTTGGCACGCCCGTTGACGTCGGCCTCGATGCCGGAGGATTCGAGCTGGTTCTTGAGGATCTCGCCCGCCTCTTCGATGTATCGCTCGCGTACTTCGCGTTTTGACGCGAGCCGGTCGGCAACTTCCTGGTACTTGTCGGGCTCAAGGTAGCGGAAGGCGAGGTCTTCGAGCTCCCACTTGATCTGCCACACGCCGAGGCGGTTCGCCAACGGTGCGAAAATCTCCATCGTCTCGTGGGAAATGCGGCGTTGCTTCTCTGGTTGGAAGGCCCAGAGTGTGCGCATATTGTGCAGCCGGTCGCAGAGCTTGATCAGCACCACACGGATGTCTTCCGCCATCGCCAGGAACATCTTGCGCAGGTTCTGCGCCTGCTCTCCGTCGCGCGCCGACTGGTCCGTCGGCTCGAAGCGCATGGGCAGCTTGTCGAGCTTCGTGAGACCGTCCACCAGCCGCGCGACTTCCGCGCCGAACTCTCGTTCGATCGTCTCCGTTGAGACATCGCAGTCCTCCTGCACGTCATGCAGCAGGGCCGCCGCGAGGGCGTGCTGGTCGAGTTCGAGCATCGCCACCAGGTGCGTAACCTCGACCGGGTGCGTGATGTAGGGGTCGCCGGTCCGGCGAAATTGGCCCTCGTGCGCCCGCGCGGCGAATTC
>JBKKBS010000137.1:0-13837 GCA_046713815.1 Tepidiformaceae bacterium | reverse complement strand
GGCTCGACCCACGCCCACCCGAGCCGCTCCAACAGCCAATACACCCCGTTCAGCGCACCGCGCGGAGACTGGCCGCGAATCTCTACCTCGGCGGGCGAGACGCGCACGGTAAAGCCATCTCCGGCAGCGGCGCCGGCCGTGATCCGCAACGTGGTCGTGACGCCGGACAATCCACCAGCGGTCGGGGCGTGAATACGGAGTTCTTCCGCCGCGAAATGGAGGCAGGAATCCTCGCCTTCGACGATGAGCGCGGCTGTGGCGAGGTGGAGCGCGGTGAGGGACATTCGACGGATGCTACCGTCAGCGCGCAAGTCGAGCGATGTCCCCATTGAGGGACCGTTCGATTTTCGTCGAATCCAAGGCGCAATTCTCTTACGATCAGCGCGTGATGCCAGGCGAACCACCGCTCCTCTCTCTAGCCATGATGTCCGGCGGGCACGTCCCGGCTGTGCTTGCCCTGGAGAGCACGGCATTCGTAGGCGGATGGCCGTCCACCGCATTTGAACGCGAACTCCAACAGAACAAGCTCGCGCGCTATATCGTGCTTTTCGAAGCGGAGCGGCTGGTCGGGTTTGCCGGTCTCTGGTTGATGGTGGAAGAGGCCCACATTGTGACGGTCGCCGTGGCGCCCCCGGCACAGCGCCTCGGCTACGGCCGTCTGCTCGTCCAGGGCCTCCTCCGCGTCGCCGATCGCGAAGGCATGCTCGCCGCCACGCTCGAGGTGCGCGAGTCCAACGCCGCCGCCCGCGCGCTCTACCGGGACCTCGGCTTCCATGAGGCCGGCAAGCGCAAGCGCTACTACTCCGACAACCGCGAAGATGCGGTGATCATGACCACCGAGGAGTTCGCAAGCGAGGGGTACCGGCGAGCGGCTACGCAGGCGGAGGCTCGGCTGGCGGGATCGCTGCCAACGGCTTCATCAGCCCTGGAGAGTCTCTGACAAGGCACGGCCCTCTGCCCGATCCGGCCGCTCCGCTGTAAAGTGGCAGGCATATCCTGAAGCGGGAGCGTGATTGGTGGCTGGAGTGACCCCCGCGGACCTCTACCGAATCGCCTGGCTGGGCGAATGCGACATCTCGCCCGACGGAAGCCTCGTAGCCTTCCCCGTGACGCGCATGGACCGCGACGGAGATACGTACAAGTCGAACGTCTGGGTCGTCCCCACCGATGCCTCGGTACCGCCGCGCCAGTTCACCTCCGGGGAGAAGCGCGACACAAGCCCGCGCTTTTCGCCTGACGGGAAGTGGCTCGCGTTCGTATCCGAACGCGGGGAAAAGAAGCCACAGTTGTACGTCATGCCGACAAGCGCGGGCGAGGCACGGTGTCTCACGGATCTCCCCTTTGGCGCCGCCTACCCCGTCTGGTCGCCCGACAGCACGCGCATCGCGCTGGCGGCGCGCACAGGCACTCCCCCCGACGCAGACCCCAAGAAGACGAAACCATACCGCCGCATCGACCGCATGAAGTACAAGCTTAACGGCGAAGGTTTCATCCATGACCGCCATCGCCACGTCTTCGTGGTCTCCATCGCGCGCGGTGACTGCACCCCGGTTACGGACGGAGACTGGGAAGACTCCCAGCCCTGCTGGTCGCCGGACGGCAAGCAGATCGCGTTCATCTCGGCGCGCCACGACGATCGCGATCACGATGCCATCACCGATGTCTTCGTTGTCGCCGCCGCCGGTGGCGACGTGCGGCGCGTGACCGCTAACGACGCGATGTGCAAATCGCCGTCATGGTCGCCGGACGGACAGACGATCGCCTACCTCCGGAACCCAGAGTGGCCCTCCAACGCCACCCTCTGGGCGGCGGACGCTGGCGGTGGCAACCTGCGCGCGATCGACCCGGCCTTCGACCGCGACACGGGCGCGGGTGCGCTCCCGGGAGCGGTAGCTATCCCCCACTGGCTGCCAGGCGGCTCGGTCGTGAGCATCGCCGCCGACAGGGGTCGCTCGGGGCTCATCGTCACGAAGGAGGGTGAGCCGACGCGCTGGGTCGCCGCGACTGAGCGAATGGCCGGGTGGTACTCAGTCACGCCCGACGGACGCCGGGCCGTCATCTCAGCCTCGACTATCACGTCGCCGGCGGAAATCTTCGTGGTCGACATCGAGAGCGGAGACGCCAGGCAGATCACCCACCTCAACGACGATTTCACGAGCGACGTTTCACCCGTGCTCGCCGAACGGATCACGGTCCGAGGCGACGATGGCGAGGTCGATTGCTGGATTATGAAGCCCGCCGAATTCGTCGAAGGCGAGAGCTACCCCGTAATCTTGAACATCCACGGCGGCCCGTTCGGGCAGTACGGCGAGACCTTCTTCGATGAGTTCCAGGTCTATGCCGGCGCCGGCTATGGCGTCGTTTTCTGCAATCCGCGTGGCGGCTCGGGGCAGGACACGGCCTTCGCCCGCGCGCTCGTGGGCGATATGGGAGGGCCGGACTATCGTGACGTGCTGGCCGCCTTTGAAGCCGCCCTGGAGCGCATGCCCTGGGCCGATCGTTCACGGCTCGGGGTTATGGGCGGCAGCTACGGCGGCTTCATGACCACCTGGATCATCGGCCACGATCATCGCTTCAAGGCAGCCATCAGCGAGCGCGCCGTCAACGACTGGTACGCGATGCAGGGCGCGAGCGACATCGGCCACTCCTTCAACCGTATGTACCTGGGCGAGACAGCTTCCATCCAGGACGACATGGAGTTGATGCTTCGCCAGTCGCCAATCACGTACGCAAAGGACATCCGCACGCCCGTGCTCATACTCCACTCCGAGGACGATCTGCGCTGTCCCATCTCACAAGGCGAGCAGCTCTTCGTGCTCCTGAAGCAGATGCGGAAGGATGTGGAGTTCGTGCGCTTCCCGGATGAGAACCACGAGATGTCGCGCAGCGGGCGGCCGAGCCACCGCACGGACCGCTTTGAGGTGATCCTCGAATACTTCAACCGCAAGCTGAACGAGGAGCGTACGAGTGGCAAATGAAGCCTGCCGATCAGGGTGAGCATGAAACAACCTGGCCCGAGCCGGTCAGGTTGCGCGACGGCACTCGCATCGTCATCAGGCGGATGCGGAACGACGACGTGGCGCGCCTCGAGCGGCTGGCCGGGCGGCTCTCGCCAGAGGCGCTGCGCCTCCGCTTCTTCACGGCCCGTAAGAGCTTCACGCAGGCTCAGCTCCACCAACTGGTGAAAGTGGACTTCGAACGCAGCGCGGCGTTCGCCGCCACCTGCCCGGACGACGACGAGATTCGCGGTGTCGGCCGCATGCGGGCGGACTCGCTCAGCAACGCCGAGGTGGCCTTCATCGTCGAGGACGAATACCAGGGCCACGGCATAGGGACGGAGCTGCTGCATCATCTCGTCGCGTTCGCGCGAAAAAAGGGATTCCGGAGCTTCACCGCCACCGTCCTCGCCGAGAACCGTGACATGTTCGATGTCTTCGAGGGCAGCGGGTATCCCATGGCGTCCGCGTGGACGGGCTCGACCGTGCTGGTCACACTCGACATCGCATCCGGCAAGGAGGGGAGCTGATGCTGTACGGGGAACGCGTGACCCTGCGTGCCGTGACGCGCGAGGACATCCAGACCTACTGGAAGTTCCGCAACGATGTGGAGATCGTTTTGCTGGCGGACCCGTTGCCGCCGCGCCCGCGTTCACTCGAGGAGATGCAATCGGACTACGACGAGCTCCAGAAGCATCCCGCAGGCAACCCCTGGTTCGCGATCGAAGCCGATGGCAAGTTCATCGGCCAGTGCATCCTCCACGACTTCGACCGCACGTCCGGGACGTGTGAGCTCGGCATCACGATTGGCGAACGCGAATACTGGGCCCAGGGCTACGGGCGCGAGGTGGTCGCGCTCCTGCTCGACTACGCCTTCCGCCTGCTCAACCTGCGCAAAGTCTGGCTGACGACGAACGCCTCGAACGAGCGCGCCATCCGCTCCTACATCGCCGCCGGCTTCCGTGAAGAGGGACGCCTGCGCGAGCAGTACTGGATCGCGGGCGCCTACGAAGACGCCGTCTACATGGGCGTGTTGCGTAGTGACTGGGAGCCGATCGCCGCCAGGACACAGGCTGAAGGTAAAGGACCGGGCCGTGTCATCCCGCGATCTTCCCCAAATGGATGACCCCTGTACGAGCGCTCGGGCCGATACTTTCAGAATGAAGTTCTGGAAGACCGCGCCACCGCCCATCAGCCGGTTCACGGTTGCGGATGGCCGTACCCTCCTCATTCGGCCGATCCGCAAGAGAGACGCCGAACTTCTCCGTATGCTCCACCGGCGCCACTCGCCGGAGACGCGCCGCTTGCGCTTCTTCTCCAGCAAGCCCGAACTCGGGCGCACACTGGCACGCCGCTTCGCCGACGTAGACTTCGACAGGCGCGCTGCCTTCGTCGCCTGCTTCGAGGGCGAAAAGGACATCCGGGCCGTGGCCCGTTATGACGCGGCGGACAATGAAACGGCCGAGGTCGCCTTCGTGATCGAGGACAGCCTCCAGGGGCAGGGACTCGGCTCGGCGCTCTTTCGAGTGGTGGCCGATCACGCCACCTCTCGTGGACTCCCCAACCTCACGGCCCTCACGCTGGCCGAGAACCGGCCAATGCTTCGCGTCTTCGAGAAGAATGCCGAGATATTGGAAATCAGCCGGGACGGAGATGCCCTCAGGGTGCTGATGCGTGTAGTGCCCGCAGCCGCCTGAGCTATGATGGTTGAATGACGGCGAAACAGCTCCTCCACGAACGGATCGAAGAACTGACGGAAGAAGAGGCCATCGATTGGCTCGGCCTCTTCGAAGAGTCGCGCCCAGCTGACCGCGAACCCTTAACTCCCGAAGAGATCGCCCACATCGAGCGGGGGCTAGCCGACCTGCGAGAAGGTCGCAAGGTGCCTCACGAGGAGGTTCTCCGTCGGTTCGGCATCAGTCAGTGACGATCTTCTGGTCGGAGACCGCAATCACCGATCTGGGTGCCATCACGCAATATATGCTGACGTACTCCGAAGCCGCGGCAATACGCATCAACCTCGAAATCGCGAACCGGCTTCATCGTTGGATGGACAGCCAGGCCAAGGAAGGACCGTCCCGGAGCTAGGAAACGACCGGATCCGGGAGGTCTTGTGCGCAGATACCGAATCTGGTGCCAAGTCTTTGGCGAGGATCTGGAACTCATCGCCATCTTTCATGGCTCCCGCGACACGCGCCGCTAGGCTTCCGCTTCCGCCAGCGCGAGGTTTATCAGCGCGCGCACGCTGTAGCCGCTGGCGCCTTTCGAGACCCAGCCGTTCTCCTTCGCCATCATGTCCACACCGGCGATGTCGAGGTGCACCCACGGCGTGTCGCCCACGAACGGCTCGAGGAACTTGGCGGCCGCGATCGTGCCGGCGCCGCGCTTGGTCGTGTTCATCTGGTCGGCGACGTCGCTCTTGATGTACTCCTCGTACTCCTTGAACATCGGCAGGCGCCAGGTCTTTTCTCCGGCGGCCGCGGCAGCGGCCTCCACCTTCTTCGCCAGCTCGTCGTTGTTCGTCATCAGGCCGTAGGCCACGTCCCCAAGCGCCTGCGTGACCGCGCCCGTGAGCGTAGCCACATCGACGATCTGGCGTGCGCCTAGCTCACGCGCGTAGCAGAGGGCGTCGGCGAGCACCAGCCGTCCCTCGGCGTCGGTGTTGATCACCTCGATCGTGCGGCCGTTCATGGCGGTCACCACGTCGCCGGGTTTGGTGGCGCTGCCGCCAGGCATGTTCTCCGTGCAGGCGGCGATCGCGACCACGTCGACCTTCGCCCCGAGCTTCGCGACCGTGTGGACCGCCGCGAGGACAGAGGCGGCGCCGGTCATGTCGGCCTTCATCGCCTCCATGTTGGCGGCTGGCTTGATGCTGATGCCACCCGTGTCGAAGGTGATGCCCTTGCCCACCAGGGCGAAGTCGAAGCCCTCGCCGCCCTTGCCCCGGTAGGTCAGCACGAGCAGCTTCGGAGGCTCGTCGCTGCCACGCGCGACGGAGAGCAGGGCACCCATGCCTTTGCGCTCCATCTCCTCTTTGTCGATGACAATCAATGCCAGTTGCGCGTCGTTCGCTAGCTCCTCGGCCTTGCGCTGCATGCCCGTGGGCGTTAGATGGTTCGACGGTTCATTGGCCATGTCGCGGGCGCGGTTGGTCGCCTCGCCTATGATAGCGCCTAGCGCGGCCGCGGCCGCCAGCGGCTCGATCTTCGTGGCGTCGTGTTCGACGATCGTGACGGACTCGATCTCCCGTTCATCGTCGCCGTTCTCCTTCTTGGTTTTATGACGAGTAAACCGGTACGCACCGAGGACACTGCCCTCCGCGATCGCCTGGGCGCAGGCCGCCGGGTCGAGGCCGCCAATGCCCGCGCCGTGGCAGATGGTTGCCACGCTCTTGATCCCGGGCTTGCGCAGGTAGCGCGCAAGGTTCGCGCTCACGTTCCGCACGGCGTCGATGTCGAATTCGGCGGACTTGCCCAGCCCGGCGACGACGACGCGCGGCGCCGCAATCTTCCCGAGCGTATGAATGAGCGTGAACTCGCTGCTCTTGCCGCGAATGTCGCCTAATGCAATGAGCCGCGAAATCGCGCCATCCAGCGCCGCATCCAGCGCACCCGTGCCACCCCCGGGGCTGGTCACTCCCTCGAACAGGTTGACGACGACTACGTCCGCCGAGGAGGAGGCAATGTCCCCCGGCTCCACACGAATATCCACGCGCGTTGTTCCTCCCCGCCATCTCTTGCTAAGGTTCGCCCGAGAAGTCTTGCGCGCGCCGCATCCCTAAGCAAGGAGGAATGCGAAAAGCGCGTCGGGACAGCGGGAGGACACTGCCGATGGCGGTCCAGGTCGCCCCTCGGTGGCGCGCGCGTGTTGAGCGCGCGTGGACGCTCGCCGACCGCGCGGGATTGCACGAGATCGTGCTCGTCGTGAGCGCGTTTCTTGTCTATTTCTACATCCGCGGCGTGGTTGTGGGGCGCGAGGGCGAGGCGATTGCGCGCGCGCTCGACATCATCCGCCTGGAGCGCCACCTCGGCTTCTACTGGGAGCTGAAGATGCAGTCCTGGATCCTCGACCACTTCTGGGCGATCAAGGTCGTGAACTGGGTGTACTTCTACGGGCACATGCCGCTCGTCATCCTCTCGGCTTTTTGGCTCTACATCTGGCACCGGCGGGCCTATAAGCTGTCGCGCAACGCGTTCCTGGCATCCGGGGCCATTGGCGTCGTGATGTACGCACTCTGGCCGGTAGCGCCGCCACGATTGATCGCCGACGCGGGCTTCCTCGACACGATGGCCGTGTACGACCGGGTGGGCTACAACGCGCAGGAGACGAAGGCCTTCGTGAACCCGTACGCGGCCCTCCCCAGCCTCCATTTCGGCTGGTCATTGTTACTGGGAGTTGTGGTCTACCGGGTCACGGAGTACCGGACACTTAAGGTCTTCGCCGTGCTCTGGCCGGTCGCCATGTTCTTCGGCATCGTGATGACCGCGAACCACTTCATCGTCGACGCCGTCGCCGGGGCGGTCGTCTCGTTCGCGGGCTTCGGCGTCGCGCTGGCGCTCGAACGCTGGCGGCCGGCGCTAGTTGCTCGCGCACGGGACCGATGGTGGCCGCCCACCGACGAGCCCGTGGCCGCGCCGTGAATCTCGTGACGATCTTCGGCCCGCCAGCCGCCGGGAAGGCAACCGTCGGCCGGGCGCTGGCGGCGCTCACGGGATACAAACTCCTTAATAACAACATGGCCCTCGACCTCGTGGCGCAGTTCTTTCCGCGCGGCACGCCCGGCTTCGAACTGTACCCGGAGATCAACACGCGCATCATCGAAACGGCGGCGAAACACGGCGCGCCGAACCTCATCTTCACAGTCGTCTGGGCGCTGGACAGCGAGGCCGACTGGGAGCTGGAAATGCACCGCCATCGATTCGTCGAAACGCACGGCGGGCACAACTTCTATGTTGAACTGACGGCCAGCCAGGATGAGCGCATCCGCCGGAACGCGTTGCCCGCCCGGCGCGTCGCGAAGCCTCAGACATCGTCGCTCACGCCGGAGGTACTGCGTGACATCGAGAGCCAGTTTCGCCTGAACTCCGTCGAAGACTTCCCGCTCCAGCCGTACTGGCGCATCGACACGGAGACTTGCTCACCGCATGAAGCGGCCCAACGAATCGCGGATCAGTTCGGTTTATCCGCCTCTTAGAGATACGCCGCCGTGCACGGGTCTGACTGGTTGCGGCCTCGGTCCTGCGGCGAACATAGCCTCTGAGCACCGGACGACTCCTCTGCCCTGAAAATGCCCCCCACACGAAGGGATCGTCTCCCCCTCTCCACCGGAGTGGAGAGGGGGCCGGGGGGTGAGGGGACGCTGCCCGCAACACCCGATCGGCCGCCAAAACAGTCCGAGCGCGCCGTCAGTAACCATGCATGCCCATCAGTCCGGGGAACGTCCGAAACGACCGACGGCGACGGACCACGACGGGCAGGGCGTAGGGTTCCACCGGACGATCACGCGGCACGCGCAGCGACCAGGGACGGCCGCGACTCCTGTGCGGGTTACCGGCGGTTCGTTTTCCAGAGGGCGGCGCCGGCGACACCGGTGGCCGCGAGCACGAGCGCGCTTTCGCCCACGAACCACGCGCCCCAAGTGTGGTGGCCGCTGACCGGGCAACTGACGAGCAGGCCAAGAGTCACGAGTGCGAGGCCGAAGGCGGTTGCGATGCCCCAGCGTTGGAGGCTCATCGCGCCGAGGGCACTGACAAGGATGCCGGCGAGGAAGACGCTCGCTATCACGCCCTCAAGCGCTGCCTGGGCGCCGGTCGCCGCCGCCGCGGGCGCCGGCTCCAACAGCGCGCCCGCGAAGATGAGCGCAACGACTGCAAGCGGCGCGGCCGCCCATGCCCGCGATACTGGCAACACGAGCGCCGTGCGAGTCAGGCCGAATCCGGCCCATGCGGCGCGGACTGATAGTCGCGGCAGGGATCGCGCCGAGGGCGCGCGGATGATGCTGGTGCGGGCTGGCTTCGCAATCGCCATGGTGGATGCTCCGGACGGGGGATGTTGTCGCCAGTGTGCGCCGAATGGCCGCCGTTGACCACGCGCGCCCGGCGGCCCTTTACGGAAGTGACTCGGGGTGGACATCGTCGAGGACGAGCTGGAGGAAGGACGTATCCAGGCGCCGCCCGAACTTAAAGCCCGCCTCCCGAAAGTCGCCGACGTCTTCGAAGCCGAACGCTTTGTGGAGCCAGAGACTCGCCTCGTTTTCCGTGGTGATCGACGCCACCACGAGGTGGATACCGATGCGCCGGGCCTCCGCGATGAGCGCGCCAAGCAAGTGGCGCCCCACGCCACGTCCGCGCCAGTCGGCGTCGATGTAGATGGTGTCCTCGCGCGTGAAGCGCCAGCCGCTCTTGGGGCTGTAGCGGGTGAGGTAGGCGAACCCCACGACACTGCCGTCGCATTCCGCGACGAGGATCGGCTCCATCGGGTTGTTGTGGGCCTCCCACCAGGCCACGCGCCGTTCCCACGACCATGGCTCCTCGTCCCAGGTGGCGGTCGTCGTGAGGATGGCGTCGTTGTAGATGCGCTGGATGGCCTCAAGGTCCGCCTCGACCGCGTGACGCGTAACCACCTCGACCGCAGTCGTCATGCGCGGGAGGGTACCGCGTCGGCATTTCCAACGTGTTTCGAGCCGCTCCTCGTCCCGTCGCGAAGCGGTAGCCGCCGACCTCCGTGTCGGCCGGGGCGCAACCCACGGCGCCCTCCAAACCGCGAGCGCGCCGTCTACCCCTCTCCGCGTGCAGCGGGCTGAGGCGGGACCCTAGCCCGGGGTGCGGGGGCTCACCCCATGAGGAAGCGTTCCAAGGGGGACGGGCGCTCGTAATCGAGGCGCTCGAGGTTGGCGGTGGCCGCGGGGATGTCGAGGCGGGGGACGGGTTGCGGCTCGATGCAGTAGGCGAAGGCGGCGGCGGAGTAGTCGTCGACGCGTTCGGCGATGCCCTGGGCGTGGACGCCTCGCCGGGCATTCATCTGCCAGCCCGCACCGGCCGCCGGGTGCGTCTTCGCGTATTCGGCGAATGCCGCCTCGTCGCCCTCGCCGAAGAGCGCGTAGCCGACCTGCTGAATGGTGACGCGCAGTTCGCGCTCGAAGACGATTGGGTCCGGGACGTGCCAGCGGTAGAAGCTGACGAAGTCGGGCTGGGCGCGCGGGTCGCGGCTCGCGACCGAGGGCACCCCGCCGTAGGGAGCGGCGTGCTCGCCCATGCCCCAGGCGGAGCCGACGTAATCCTCCAGTCCCGTGCCGCAAATCGTGGGATGCGTCGTGTCGCCGTCGCGGAAGACCTTCACTTCGCCCTCCCCATACCACTGGCCTTCGTCCAGCACTCGGATGCCCACGACGCAGCCGAGAAACCTGCCCGGCCCGTGAAAGCCATCAGCGATGGTGAAGTCTGCGCGCATCGTCGTCGGGTTCTCGCGGCGAAAGCTGACGTGAAGGTAGCCGGAATCCGCTGGCAACTCGCGTTCGAGCGTGAAATCAACCTGGAAGTAGACCGGCTGTGCCCGCTCGGAGCCGTTCGTGAGGTCGATCCGCATCCGCTTGCGAAAGGGCATGGGGAAGTAGGCGTTGAAGCCACGCCCTTCCTGCGTCGCCGTCAGCGCCGAGTCGTACGCCGCCGGGCGTCCATTCGCCAGCCCGAAGAAATCGAGCAACGGGACGGAGATCGACGGCTCATCACCCCCGTCGTAGTAAACGTCGAGCGCCCACGCGCGCATCACCTCTGGCGGTGCGGGCGGCACGGTGACCCAAATGTGACGCACCGTCCCCGGCCCCGCGATGTCGGCCAACGTCACCCGTTCGCCCGCCTGGAAGATGCGCGAGGGCGCGCCCTTGCGCCCTCCGTGCGCCATGCCCCCCGCCCCGCGCGCCCCCGTCGGATTCTCGAACGTGACCGCGCGGGAGTCGAGCGACAAATCGATGCGAGAAGGATCGGAGAACATGGCCGGATACTACGGTCTTTTTCATCGCTGAGGCGCGGAGGTCGCGGAGTTATTTTGCCGCGCCGTCTCTCAGCGTTCTCTGCGACTCCGCGGTGAATCGCCTCCCGCGCTCATGGAGGAAGCCTTGCGTAAGGCGCCAGTTCTCACCAGTCCGCAATCCCGCGCCGCCTGGTCGTTGCATTCCTGACACCATGCCGGCGGCAAGATCAACTCATGTTTAGACTCATCACGTTGGTCCTCGCCGCATGGCCGCTCATTTCATGGATGCGTAACAAGCGCCGCGAAAAGGGGGCGCAGGAAGCATGACCATCCCCACTCCGCCCTCCCAGCCGCAACGGCCAGCAGACCCGCCGCTGCAGCCGCCATCGGTAACACCCCCGACGACGGAGCCACCGCTCGCGCCGTTCCCGGAACAGCCGCGCGATCCACGCATGCCCGAAGTCATGCCCCCGACAACCGACGTGCCCGCGCGTTAGGGTCCCCGCGGCGACTCCACTTCCACGCCCTTGCCCTGCTTCCAACGCGTGAACGTGGGCCAGGGCGTTTCCGTGTCCCAGTTCGCCCAGCTCGTGCCAAGAGCCTTCTCGATGTCGAAGAGGAAGAGCGTCTCGAAGTCGTTGATATGACGGCCCGACTCTTCGACCGCCTTCTTCCGCACATCGGGATCGCGGATCGCGCGGGCGCGCCCGCTGACGAGGAACTCGCGGTTGTCAGGACCGGCGGGGATGGCATGGAGGGCGTAGCGCCCGTTGCGTTCGAGGTCGCCGTGCTTGGAGCCGTAAACGACGATGAAGACGCAGAGTTCGCCGCCGAGGATGTGGGGCATCACCGGGTGGAGTTGTGGCGAGCCGTCTCTGCGGACGGTCGCGAGGAAGAAGATCCCCTGGTTTTGGCCCAGCAACCAGCGGCCGGACTCCGCCAACGGCGGCGCGTCTCGTTCGAACTCGGCCCACGTTGCCATCCGTCACCGCGCCCCTGTGAGCGAACCGTCGAAGTTCCACTCCGCCTGTTGTGCAACCCCGGCCGGGTACTCCGTGACCGCCACGCGCTCGAGCCGGAACTCGAAGAGTGCGTGGTCGGCCGACACGCCACCCACGTCACGGAAGGACTGTTCGACCTGTGCCACCAGCGCTGCTTCGTCGCTGTGCACCGCCCTCCCCTGGAGCAGGACCGCACGCGGGCTCTCGGGAAACTGGAACCCGTGGATGGCGACGCGGGAATCGCGCAGCAGGTCGCGGCACTTCGGGCTGGCGTCGAGGATCAGACCGTAGAGGCGCTCGCCCGAGAAGATCGGACAGAACGGGTGCATGCGTGGCCCGCCATCCGCGCGCACCGTTGCGAGAAAGCCGAGCCCGATGCCGACGCAGTAGAGCTGGGCCCTCACCGTCGCGGCCATCTCTGGCGCGCCACGCTCAAAGTTTTGCCAGCCTGCGGCCGGAGCGAACGCCGGACTCTCGCCATGCGAAGGTCCGCCGGATGCCGGAAGCCCGGTGCTCCATCGGCTGTATGTCGGCGGCCAGCTGTTGCCCTCGGCGCGCGGTCGATACGTCGCCAGCATCGCACGCTCGATGCCAAGCTCGAAGGGCACGTCCTCCGCAGTCATGGTGCGGGGATCCGGTTCGCGCGCCTCCATCACGGCCGTGCGCAGTTCCTCGCCGGCCTGGGCAGCGACGCCCGTCACGTAGAACTCGTCATCGGTGGCCTCGGGGCCCTCCGTGTGGAACGCATAGCGCGGGTCGCTCGCAAGGCGTTCGGCACACCCGCCGCCGAGAGGGAGGTAGACGCAGAGCCCGGCCTGGTGAACCACCGGGTCGACCCGTTGGATGACCGGCATGCCGTCTGCCCCAACGGTGGCGAGGTAGCCACTGCCGGAACCGAACTGGTAGATCAGCGCGCGGCCAGCGGTGGCGATCTCCGCAGCCTTGCCTTCGAACTCGTTCCATCGCACCACGCGACTCCTCCTGTCCCCGAAGGGAGGCCATGCTCGCCGCACAATACGACATCTCCTGTCGCCAGGACGGGGTTAAACCGCCAAGAGCACCCTCACCCCCGACCCCCTCTCCACTGCGGTAGAGAGGGGGAGCCATGGTCGGTACGGGGCTATCTTCCGAGGTCAGCGGCAGGCCGCCTGGATGAATCTAGCGGTGATGGCATCGGTCCAGGACCTGTCCGTCACGCGTTCCAGCTCCGCTATCATCTCTGGGAAGAAGGCTTCCACGCGCTGGTTGCCCTCCATGAGGTATGCCCACCACGCCCACAGCCCGACCAGCCGGCTCTGGAACCAGAGCTCGAGCGCCAGCGTCGCCTCCTCCTCCGTGAGCCGCACATGCTCTCGATAGCCCGCGAGATAGTCCTCCAGGCGAGGCGACGAGAGCATCATCGAGAAGGCCAACGACCGCACCAGCTCCCATGCGCGTGGGTCCGTGTGCCAGATCTCCCAATCGACGATGGCGCTCACACGGTCGTCCAGGAAGAGGGCCTGTTGGTCGTGGAAGTCGCCATGCAGGAGTTGGCAGGGCAGCGAGGCGAAGCGTTCCGGGGGCCATACTTGGGCTGCATCGAGCAACTGCCGTTGGCGGACGAGTCCATCCAGGATCCAGCCCTCCACGCGTTTCTCCCGTGCCGTGGCGATGAGCCGGGCCAACAGGTTGAGTGACTCGTCCTTGTCCCATCGCATGCTCATGCGCGCGCCACGGCTCTCGGGGTGCGTCGCGAGGATCGCCTGGATTCGCCCATGGACGGCGCCGAGGGAATGCGCCTGGCCAGGCGTGAGTGTTCCTCGTTCCACGGCGGCGCCGAGCATCCACGGGAAGAGCGCCCACCGCCGGTCGCCGACGAGCGCCAGCGTTTCG